>NZ_JACAEU010000002.1:0-56290 GCF_013388695.1 Fischerella sp. | reverse complement strand
TATCCGGCTGTTTATTTTTTGACCTCAGCCTCGGTCTTTATTCTTTACTCCCGCAGGCAAGGTGCTTTATAATGGCTTTCAAAACTATCTTGTTTTCATGGTTCGGTCGCCACCCGAGCGGTTCTGTTTCGTGCCCGCTCCGAAGGCACTTTCTTATAGTAGCTACTCCACATCCCTTTGTCAACTATTTTGAGAAAAAATTTTTGAACTACTTTTTTTGATATTCCAAAACTGCTCACAGTGCTGAGTTTAGGCAACAATGGGTTAGGCAATGTTGAGTTTACGGAAGGGTTGTTGTGAATTTTCAGTCGGTAATAGAGGTTTTGCACAAATTTTGGAGCGAGTCTCTTTCAGAGAGACCTGGCGGTCAACGCGGTTGTCTGATCGCTCAGCCTTACGATATTGAGAAGGGAGCAGGAACCAAGAACCCCCATACATTTTTAAGAGCACTGGGGCCAGAACCTTGGGCAGTTGCTTACGTTGAACCTTGTCGTCGCCCTACTGACGGTCGCTATGGCGAGAATCCCAATCGCTTTCAGCATTATTATCAGTACCAGGTGCTGATTAAGCCTTCGCCAGATAATATCCAGGATATTTATCTAGACTCCTTACGGGCTTTAGGTATTCGTCCGGAAGATCACGATATCCGATTTGTGGAGGATAACTGGGAAGATGCAACCGTAGGCGCTTGGGGTACTGGTTGGGAAGTGTGGCTAGATGGGATGGAAATTACCCAATTTACCTACTTCCAGCAGTGTGGAGGAATTGATTGTCGTCCTGTATCGATTGAAATGACATATGGTCTGGAGAGACTGACTATGTACCTCCAGGGAGTGGAGGCGATCGCTAAGATCCAGTGGACGGACAATATTAAATATGGAGATGTTCACCTCCAAGGCGAGATTGAACAGTGTGTTTACAACTTTGAAGCCTCAAATCCAGAAATGCTGCTGACTTTATTTAATATGTACGAGCAAGAGGCGCAACAATTAACAGAGCGAGGATTAGTTTTACCCAGTTTGGATTATGTATTGAAGTGTTCGCACACATTCAATTTGCTGGATGCAAGAGGTGTAATTTCAGTTACCGAACGGACTCGCTACATTGCCAGAATTCGGCATTTAGCACGCAAGGTAGCGCAACTGTATGTGGAACAGCGAGAAAAGTTGGGTTTTCCACTGTTGAATCAGATAGCTGGCTCAATCAGCAACTGATTAGCATTACATTATGATTTGGAGATGCGTTAGTGTAGCTCTAATCCAAGCAGCTTGCTGGCATCTCTTGCCAAGTTATGACTTACGCATATATCCCCAACCCCAAAATGGGGAAATAGATTCTGTGTTATTGAAGGGAATGTGAAAACTAAGTGATGGTGTGAATAAGATGGTTAATTTGACTGAGGTTCTAGAACCGATAGCTGCTTGGTTTCGTAATTTAGGCATCCCCGAACCGATAGTGCATTGGGGACACCCAGCAATGATGGGAATTGTAATCTTTGCGATGGGAAGCTTTGTAGGGTTCACTGGTTGGCGAGGGCGACTTGCTGAAGATAAAGAAGTAGCGATGAAAAGTCGCAGTGATCATCGCAAACTTGTACCGTGGATGTTTTTATTTATGGTGCTAGGTTACACAGGTGGTGTATTGTCTCTAGTAATGCAGCGTCAGTCAATTTTTGAAAGTTCTCATTTTTGGACTGGTTCAATTTTGCTGTTATTGCTGGGGATTAATGGTGCAATTTCTTTGAGTAAATTTGGTGGCAATAAACCTGGATTACGTGCACTTCATGCATATTTGGGTAGTACAGCACTTTGTTTGATGCTTGTTCATGTTGTATTGGGATTGAAATTAGGCATGTCTTTGTGATCTGGGTATTGCCAAAGATAAAAAACGCCCTCAGACTAGAAGTCTGAGGCTACACAAACAAAGCCTGCCTATGCAGGCTTGATGAAGTCCGCTTGCGCGGACTTTGTTTTTGTAGCTGCGACTTTAGTCGCTAGGTATTTTCATAAGAATTGTGATGATTCAAGCAAGTGGTGTGATTATCTGTCTTGGTTACATTATTGGGTTGCTGTTTACAGCAATTCCTTGGGGTGGCGTTTGGATGATGCTTTTAGGTGTAGTGGGAGCAGTTATTTTTCAAAGACGACGCTTGATCCTACAGAAAATCTCGCAAAAAACCAAGACAGCACCACAGCTGTTGTCAACTATTCCTCACCCAAGGATATGGCTAATTGCTGGGGTGGTGGGATTATTGGCAACTTTGTATTTTTCACTACGAGTTCCTCAACCGGGAGCAAACGATATCAGTAAGTTTGTCCCATCAGAGAATAATAACCAAGAACAAATTTTTATTGTGCGTGGTGAGGTGGTGAGTACACCGCGCTTAACTCGCAGTCAGCGAGGACAGTTTTGGCTACAAGCAACTAAGCTTGATGAAGTTAAAAATGACAAGGGATCGGCAGGTGCAAGTAAAGGTGTAACAGGTAAGTTATATGTAACAGTGCCTATACTTCAGGCTACTGGATTGCACTCTGGGCAAGAAATTGCTGTGACTGGCGTTTTGTACAAACCGAAACCACCATCAAACCCCGGTGGATTTGACTTTCAAAAATTTCTTCAGCAAGAAGGAACATTTGCTGGTTTGGTTGGAAGACTAGTAAATGTGTTGCATGAAGAACAACATCAATGGGGATGGTGGCAAGTTCGAGAAAGAATTGTACGATCGCAAGTTCGGTCTTTGGGTGTTCCAGCAGGGCCGCTTGTGAGTGCGATGGTGTTGGGTAGCAAAGCTGTTGATTTACCTTATGATACCCGTGATGTGTTTGTCAAAGCTGGTTTAGCTCATGCTTTGGCTGCGTCTGGATTCCAAACTTCGTTGATTTTGGGTGTAGTGTTGGGATTGACAAAAGGTTTCAAAGAATCAACCCAAATTACCCTTGGTAGTTTAGCTTTAATTATTTTTCTATGCTTGACAGGTTTCCAACCTGCGGTGCTAAGGGCTGTAATTATGGGATTTGCTGCTTTAATTGCTCTAGGATTAAAGCGCAAAGTTAAACAACTAGGATCGCTGCTGGTTGCGGCAACTCTGTTATTGTTGTTTAATCCTCTGTGGATTTGGGATTTAGGATTTCAGTTAAGTTTTTTAGCAACGTTGGGGTTGATAGTTACAGTACCGCCCTTGACTCAACGTTTGGAATGGCTACCACCTGCGATCGCTTCTTTAATTGCTGTTCCCCTCGCAGCTACGATCTGGACTTTACCACTTCAACTTTTTGTATTTGGAGTTGTGCCAATTTATAGTCTATTGCTGAATATTGTTAGCACACCATTGATTTCAGTTATTAGTATAGGTGGGATTGTTAGCGCTGTAGTTGCGTTAATTGCACCGGAAACTGGCACTGTTGTAGCTGGAGTATTGCATTACCCTACTGATTGGTTAATCAAGCTAGTAGAATTTTTTTGCAATCTACCAGGAAATTCTTATGCTGTCGGCAAAATTGGTACTTGGCAGCTGCTAGCTATTTATATGCTGATTATATTAGTTTGGTTGATACGTTGGTGGCAAAAACGATGGTGGCTTGCTGGTTTCATTGCCCTTGGGTTGGTACTAATTCCGATGTGGCACTCTGTAAATACGCTATTTCGGATCACGGTATTGGCAGCTGGCGAACAGCCTGTTTTGGTGGTTCAAAATAGAGGTAAGGTAACGCTAATTAATAGTGGTAATGAGGAAACAGGACGCTTCACAATCTTACCGTTCTTACAACAACAAGGTGTGAATCAAATCGATTGGGCGATCGCTTTTGATTTTGAACACAACGGTAGCAATAGTTGGCTAGAAGTGTTGCAAAGTTTGCCGATTAAAGTCTTCTATGATTGTGCTCCTACTCAGGAAAATGCCCTCAATCGTCAAGTAATTCAACAAGTAGTGCAAAAGCAAAAGGGCTTTTACCAAGCTTTGCCAGTAGGTCAAACTATCAGTACTGATGCAATTGTTGCTCAATTACTTAACAATGAATTGCCGATTTTACAAATGCAGATTCAGGGTCAATATTGGCTATTAGTAGGCAATCTCAAACCCACGGAAATACGTCAGCTAGTTCAAACAGGAGGATTACCTCGTCCGCAAGTGTTGTGGTGTCCTGGTGAGACCTTAAAAGAATTGGTTACTACCTTGCAACCACAAGTGGCGATCGCACCTAGCGCCAACATTGACCAAAAAGCTTTACCAGAAGAAAACCAAAGTCAGACAAAACTATACTTTACAGGCAGAGATGGAGCAATTCAATGGACTGCTAATGGTGAGTTTGAAACATTTATCCAAGCAACAGAAAATAATACTTCAGTGTTGTAAATTTCATCGGCTTTAGTATCTTCAGTTGCGTTTATGCTGTTTTAAAGAATCTGATAATTTCACGAACATGATCGAGAAATTGTCCATCAGTGGAAAGTTGGGCGATCGTAGCTCGTGCATCTCTTGCTAAACGTTCGTGTTCTGTCTGATTTGTAGCACGTAATTCTTCTAAATTAGCAGAAATCCGAGCTAATTCTTTACGTGTTTCTTCTGCATAACGCTGTTGATTTGCTACGACTGAGTAAGAATTTTCTGGATTAAGTTGTTCTTCTAAACGCTTGATACTTTCTTCTAGCGTATAAAAGCGGTTGCGGAGTTCAAATATATCTTCTCGGGGATACTTCCATTCATCACGAATTAAATTCAGGCGTGCATATAAATATTCATAAGCACTGATAGCTGGACGTAAACCTGTTAACAGTAAAGCCGCACCAGAACCAACGTATCCTACAGCACTAATACCTGTGGCGGATAGGATATAAAGACCAGCAGCTGAGAATAGGTGTAAGGCAATGGCAATAATAAGCGATCGCTTTGCTAAAACTTTAACGTAATCAACTTGTTTCTCATCTACGGGAATTTCTTTTTCAGTTGATTGTTCTCCTTCTGCTAATACTTCTTTTGCTTTAAAATATACGTTCCACGGCACAGTTACAATCACTAACAGCCACCAAAAACTTGCACCACCAATTACCCAGTCAAGGAAACTACCAGCAGGTACATGAAACCATTGCAATACACTGAAAATTAGCAGCACTAAAGCTACAACTCCGATACTAGAGCTGATAAAAAAGTTAAAATACACAATCTTCTCTCCTGTAGAGGTATCGCTTCCATCTTGACTTTGGATGAGGAGAGAAGCAGAAATGCTTGTGATGGTTTTTAGAGTTACACACAATAATTTGGATTTTGTTGTTTGTTGGTAGTTGGTAGTTGTTTGGGACAACCAACAATCAACAAACAACAACCAACTCATAACCATTAACTACTGAATCAGATAGCTGTGCCAAACAGGTTCAGTGTCCTTGCCGATTTTTTCGGGAAGCAGCAACCGCCAAGTTTTACCTTCTTGTTGAAGTTGCAAATAAACTTCAAACGGTTTTTGTGGTTGTGTTAACTGACGTTTTGGCAGTTTAAAGGTGAGGTTATACGTTCCACGAACGCGGTAAGTTAGCAGATTTTGAATAGTCAGAGGTTTTTCTTGATTAATTGATAGGTGATTTATTTTAAATCCTTGGAAATCTAGATCCAATTGTTGGTTGAGTTGCTGTTGGGTTTTCTCTAACTGAAGTGCGATCGCTTTTTCCACTAATTGACTTGTTGGTGCAAGTACGGTGGTAGTACACGCAGTCAATAGTCCCAGCAAAATTAAAATCACAATTAATCGCATGATTCCTGCTACTCCTTTATAGTCTTGTCTGCGTTCAAGGCTTGTCTAATTTTCATAACTTTTTTAAAAATAAAAATGCTGCGCCGAGTCACCAGAAATTCTCGAAATACTTTCACGTCATGAATTTTACAGTAAGTAGATAGTTAAATACAGCCATAAAGCCAGATTATACAAATAGATTTGATAGTAGAACTTTGTATAATTTTCTCCGGAACCTTACGTCATGAAGTACTCTTTTGTTTAAGAACATTCATATTTTTTAGAATTTGGCGATCGCATAGCTAGTTTTGTTAAGCAAAAATAAATTTTTTGTAAAAATCAAGACAATTAATTAGACAAACACACGTAACACTACTTAAAATACATCAGAACAATTTCATACAAAAAAAATAGGTAAAAATATGAGTGTTCTTGTTAAAAAGCTACGTAATCGAATCTTAAGAAATGTTTATAAAGTTTCGTTCTTGCTAAATCAAGCAGAACGAGATTATCAAGCAGCGCTAGAACAACACTTTGCTCGTCTACCTGTTATTTCAACTGCAGATTGGAACTTGGTTGAGGCTATTAAACGTGAAGGAGTAGTAGTTACTTCACTAGAAGCTTTATGTATCCCTTCTACAGAGCAAATGTTTGCAGCAGCAAAAAATTTAATGCCAAAACTGCCAAAAGGTAGTTCTGGTGATAACAATGAGTATGTTGTTCATGCTAGTTCTGAACAAATGATGGAGTACCCAGAAATTTTTCTGTGGGGACTCGAACAGCGTTTACTCAATATTGCTGAGAATTATATTGGTTTGCCCGTAGCTTATCATGGTGCATATTTTCGCAGAGATATTGCCAATCAAGTCGAACGTAAATCTAGGCTCTGGCATATAGATGTAGAAGACAGAAAAATTCTGAAAGCGATCGTGTATTTAAATGATATAAATGAAGATTATGGACCATTTCAGTATATTTCAAAGTCCCTAACATCAAAAATAGCTAATTCTTTAGGATATAAACAGGGATATATTCAAGAAAAAAGAATGCAAAATGTTTTATCGCCATCGCATTGGAAATCATGCACAGGTTCTGCTGGCACAGTAGTTTTTGCAGATACTGGCAACGTTTTTCATAGAGGTAAAATACCTATATATGGCGATAGAATAGCAATATTTTATGATTACACTAGCAGACAGCCAAGATATCCATTTTATTGCAAATCTTCCCTACCTGGGGAGGATTTGCTGTTAATGGCTGACAAGTTATCTGAACAGCAAAAACCGTATGTTTTATGGCGATAAAATCTTTCAATTTACTTGGAAAACGCCAGATAAAAGTTTCTCAAACTTCCTGAAAGTATTCAGGATAACGCACCATACCACTAATATTTGTCAAAGCATTAGGTTTTAGCTCTAATGCCATAAATACTGGATCGGGAATAGATAATGATGATTGCAAGCCGAATTCGCTTGCTGTTTGGAAACCAAAGCGTTGATAATAATTCGGCTCTCCAATAACTATGACAATGGCATGATCCAATTCACAGCATTTTGATAAACCTGCTTGTATTAACTTACTACCAATACCTTGGTGCTGGCGTGATGATATAACTGCTAGTGGTGCCAGTACTAGTGCTGGAATAGTTTGCTGAGGCGCTTCAATAACTATACGACTAAAAAGAATGTGCCCTAGCACCTGTTGATTTTCTACTGCTATGAGCGACAATTCGGGTATAAAATTTGGAGAGTGACGGATTTTGTCTACAAGGTCAGCTTCTTCTGTTCGACCAAAAGCATCTATTATTACTTGGCGAATCTTTGCTATTTCTTCGTTTGTTTCTGGGATAATATTTAGCATTATTAACTTTCTGCTATGCTAGCAACACCTGATTAGCTGTCAGGGTGAGTTCAGGAAAGATTTGAGAGATAATCCGGTCATTGCCCCAGAAAACCGCTTGTTCATAAAATCTGTCTACTAAGGTGAAAACTGTTACCCCAAGCGGATACTTTGGATCATTCTCAATAAAGTCCACCACCCAGTATTCAGGAATCTCTACGACGTTGTATTCAGCCCGTTTCCGCCTGTGGTCAATAATTTTGGTTCCCTCACTCACTACCTCAACTACCAATAGGGGCGGCGAGTCAACCAAAACAGCAAACTGATTTTGCAGTTCCTGCCACTGTGACGCTGTAACCACACAAATATCTGGAATCCTAGAGGTTGCCCGTCTACCAACACCAGGAACCATCACTCCTATAGAACTGTGCCGAGAAATCCAATCCTTTCCCAGACGTTTAATTTCCACTTTGAAGATGTCATTGAAAGCATCAGTAATGTCTGCATGTTTACCTCGTGCTGGGGGCATTTCTACCAACTCCCCATCAACAAGTTCATAGCGCTTATCAGTCCCATCACAGAATTTTAAATACTCCTCAAAGCTAACATTGGCTATTGTAGCCCTCATGATTTTGCCTCACCTATTGCCCTTAACTTATAAATTTTATTTTGCCCCTACAATATCATTGCTTCTTTTTTACGTCCTCTGCGATTCTATAATTCTTTATCCACTAAACTTGTTAACAACTTTCACTAGTACACTTGAACTTCGAGCTTCCCAGGTAATCAGTGCCTATGGTGCATATTAAACGGGTGGAACTTACCAATTTTAAATCCTTCGGTGGCACTACCTCTGTCCCTCTGCTGCCGGAGTTCACTGTCATCTCTGGGCCAAATGGTTCCGGCAAATCAAATATCCTTGACTCACTACTATTTTGTTTGGGACTCGCTAGTTCTAAGGGAATGCGTGCCGATCGCCTACCCGATCTTGTCAACACCACACAAACAAGCAAATCTCGTTCTACTGTCGAAGCGATCGTGACAGTGACGTTTGATTTGTCAGATCATCAACCGGATGAACTCTTAGAAAGTGAGCCTATTGTTTCTACGGTGGAAGTGGATACCCTCCCCGCTAGCGAGGAGGATACAGGAAGGGTTCAGGAGGATGTAGGAGAAGCAGAAGAAAGCGAGGATGAAAAAAATCGTAAAGAAAAAATCCGCGCTAAACCTGGCGGAGACTGGAGTGTGACTAGAAGGTTGCGCGTTACCCCACAAGGAACTTACACTTCCACTTATTACATTAATGGTGTCTCTGCCACACTTACAGAGTTACACGAAGAATTAGAGCGGTTGCGTGTTTATCCAGAAGGTTACAACGTCGTTTTGCAAGGGGACGTAACCAGTATTATTTCTATGAACGCTCGCGAAAGGCGGGAAATTATTGATGAATTGGCAGGGGTGGCAGCATTTGACCGTAAAATTAACCAAGCCAAAGAAACTTTAGAACAAGTTAAGGAAAAGGAAGATAGCTGTCGCATTATCGAAACAGAATTAACCGCACAGTGCGATCGCCTTTCCCAAGACAAAGCCAAAGCCGAAAAATACCAAAAACTTCGCACTGAATATTTGGAAAAACAAAAGTGGGAAGCGGTGTTATCTTGGCGTACACTGCAAAATCAACAAGAAAAGTTAGCTAACCAAATTCAAGCAGGCGATCGCAATAAGAGTGAACTCACAGAACAACTCACTAACCTCAATACAGTCATCACTCAAACAAACACCGAACTTGAGCAACTCAACGCCCGTGTGAAAGCATTGGGAGAAGAAGAACTTTTAGCAGTACAATCAACCCTTGCTAACCAAGAAGCAGAACGCAAACAACTCCAGCGCCAGCAAACGGAACTAACAACAGCATCTCAAGAAACAGCAAAGCGTCTTGCTCAAACTCAGCAAGAAATTCAACAGCACCAGCAAACCATAGAACAACTGGTGCAACAACACGGTGTAGAGACGTTGCATGCAACGTCTCTACAAACGGAACGCGATGAAGCACAACAAGCATTAGAAAATTCGCGCCAAGCAGCGGCGGAAATTGCTTCTGCTTCCGAGGCGTGGGTACAGCAACAAACTGCACTCAACCGCCAAATCGAAACTTTATTGCAAACCGTCGAACCTCAACGTACTGAGCAAGCACAACTACGGGAACGCGATCGCCAACTACAGCAGCAAATTCAAGAGCAAACCCAGCTAATTGAAAGCATAGAACCGCAATTAGCCGAAAAACAAGCAGAGTGTGCTAGTTTGGAAACAGAATTTAACGCTGGTAGCGAACCGATCCAAGAATTAGCGCAGAATCTCGCCGCCACAGAACAAGAACTGCAAATTCAACAGGAAACTCAAAAACGCCTGTTGCAAGAGCAGCGAGAGAAACAACGCCAGTTGGATAAATTAGAAGCACAGGCGCAAGCGCAACAAGAAGTGCAAGGAACTGGCGCAAGCAAAGTCATCCTGCAATCAGGGATGCGTGGTATTTGTGGGTTAGTTGTGCAGTTAGGACGGGTGGAACCACGCTTTCAACTCGCTTTGGAAATTGCTGCTGGTGCGCGTTTGGGACATATTGTCGTGGAAGATGACTCAATTGCAGCTGCGGGAATTGAACTGTTAAAGCAAAAACGCGCTGGTAGAGCCACTTTTTTACCACTGAACAAAATTCATGCCCCCAAATTTACCCCTGATGCAACACTGCGCTTGGCTCAAGGTTTTATTGGCTATGCTGTCAATTTAGTAGAGTGTGCGCCTCGTTATCGAGATGTGTTCGCTTACGTTTTTGGCAGTACGGTTGTATTTTCCACCTTGGAACACGCGCGTAAAAACCTGGGATTGTATCGGATAGTGACTCTGGAAGGGGAATTGCTAGAAACTAGTGGTGCGATGACTGGTGGTAGCATCGTCCAGCGTTCGGCGTTGCGGTTTGGCAGTGGGGAAGCGGCAGAATCTGAGGAAGTCGTGGCACTGAAAAAACGCTTGGCAGATGTAGAGAGAATTTTAGAACGTTGTACGGAAGCGATCGCATCTCTTTCTACCCGCACCAAACAGCTTTCGCAAGAACTGACAGAAGCACGACAGGTGCGGCGCGAACAGCAACTGCAATTGGAGCAGTTACAAAAAGAAATAAAAACTTTGACAGCGCAGCTAGAAAGTACGCGATCGCAGCTTGCTCAAAACAGCGAAAGATTTGCTCATGCTCAATCTCGCTTGGAAATTTTAGATCGGGATTTACCAGATCAAGAGCAACAATTGCAACAATTACGTCAGGCATTGGCAGAGTTGGAAGCATCCCAAACTCCGCAAGAATGGCAACAAATTCAAGCAGTTATTAAAGATCAAGAGCAACAATTGCAACAACGAGATAAAGCATTAAGGGAAGCAGAACAACGCCTAAAAAGCTTGGAAAATCAACAACAGCGGTTGCAAGAAAAAATTCAAGAAGCAGAACAGCGTATTACTGAATATCAAAATGAACAAGTAAACCAGCAAAATCAACTAGCGGCGCTCAGAGAACAAGAAGCAGCACTCAGCACTGAAATTGCTGCAACTCGCCAGCGTTTCAGTGAAATGGAGGCGAGTTTGGGAGAAGAAAAACAAAAACGCGATCGCACTGAACAGGAATTGCGATCGCACCTGCTGCGTCAACAACAATTGGAGTGGGAAATTCAAAAACTCCAAGAAACTCAGCAGACACGGCGGGAGGAACTCGCCAACGTGCAAGCGCAACTGCAAACAGTGGCGGCAGAATTGCCATCTCCCTTGCCAGAAGTGCCAGATAAAGTCGATTTAGAAGAATTGCAAAAAGAATTGCGATCGCTTGCTAAGCGCCTGCAAGCGATGGAACCAGTCAACATGCTGGCTTTGGAACAATACGAACGCACCCAAAAACGATTAGAGGAACTCAGTCAAAAATTACAGACATTAGAAGCAGAACGCACTGAATTGCTGCTGCGGATTGAAAACTTTACTACTTTGCGCCAACGTGCTTTTAAAGAAGCTTTCGACGCCGTTAATGAAAACTTTCAATCAATTTTTGCCACACTTTCTGAAGGTGACGGCTATTTGCAACTCGACAATCCCGAAGATCCATTTAGCAGCGGATTGAATTTGGTAGCACACCCAAAAGGCAAACCTGTACAGCGCCTCGCTTCCATGTCTGGGGGAGAAAAATCTCTCACCGCATTAAGTTTTATTTTTGCCTTGCAAAGGTATCGTCCATCGCCATTTTACGCATTTGATGAAGTAGATATGTTTCTCGATGGGGCAAACGTGGAACGATTAGCTAAAATGATTAAACAACAGGCGCAACAAGCACAATTTATTGTTGTGAGTTTGCGTCGCCCGATGATAGAATCAGCCGAACGCACGATTGGCGTTACTCAAGCAAGAGGAGCCTTTACTCAAGTTTTGGGTATTAAGTTACAATCGTCTAATAATTCGGCTTGAGAATTTGTTAATAATAGTGTATAGATAAACCGGATTCGAGATCAGGACTCGGTATAGAATGACCTCTGAACAAGTAATTAGGCGTTCCGATATTTTAAATACTCAGGTAATCACCCGCGACAATGGCAAGCGGCTAGGAATAGTAAGTCAAGTCTGGGTTGATGTAGATCAGCGAGAGGTTGTGGCTCTTAGCTTGCGAGACAGCCTGATCTCTGTGTCTGGGATACCGCGCTACATGTACCTCAACAACATCAGCCAAATCGGGGATGTGATTCTGGTTGATAACGAGGATGTGATCGAAGATATTGAGGTTGATGTATACAGCAACCTCATTAATTGGGAAGTGATTACAGAAACTGGTGAAGTCTTAGGCAAGGTGCGGGGCTTCAAGTTCAACGGAGAAACAGGTAAAATCTACTCTATTGTCGTTGCTTCTTTAGGACTGCCACAAATTCCAGATTCATTCCTGAGTACCTACGAACTGTCGGTAGAAGAGATTGTCAGCACAGGCCCGAACAGACTGATTGTCTTTGAGGGGGCAGAAGAACGGGTAACTCAGCTGACAGTTGGTATCTTAGAGCGCTTGGGTATCGGTAGAGCGCCGTGGGAGCGGGAAGCAGTCGAAGACTACAATTATGCTCCACGGACAGTAGCACCATCAAATCAGCTGCCAAGTGGTGTACCAATCGAGCCAATTAAGCCGAAGGTTCGCGCTCCCGAACCTGTAGCGCAAGAATGGGACGAAGATTATTACGAAGAAGAACGGCCTCCCCAACGTCGGGTAATGGAAGCGCGATCGTACGAATCGATTCGCTACGAAGAAGAGGAAGAAGATAACTGGAGTGAGGCAACGGGTAAAGATAGGTATGAAGCCCAACCCTACGAACCCCCACAGCCTTATACCAGCAAGGCATACGACGAAGATTACGAAGATTACGACGACGATCTCAATCGCGATGCTTGGGATGACGAACCACCAAAGCCAATCAACATTCCCAAGAAGGTGAAAGAGAGACAGCCAGAGTACGAAGAAGAAGGCGGATATTAAGTTTACCCCTCTCCCCAGCCCTCTCCCCGCTTGCGGGGAGGGGGTTATTTTATGTAAAAGTATTTTTCCTCAAACTTTCAAGACAAATTGGAGATTAACTAAGATAGCTTTGCCTAAAAAAGTAGCGATTTTAAACGCAGAGGGGCACAGAGGTAAGCGCAGAGGGACGCAGAGTCTTGGTACAAAATTTTCGCTATGAATTTATGAAATGTGTACTAGGTTCTGATACCTGAAAATTGGGGTTATGGTTTTCAACCATGCCAGTGAATCCACCGATAGAAAGCTGAGCGCTGTCTTCTATACTATCCAATCGGACATATATGAAGTGTTATAGAGTGCGATCGCCCTTACCAATCTTAGGAAACACCAAGGGAGTGTAAATGGCGTTGCTTTGAAGATTTTTGTCCCCATCGACTTGCTCCTCTTGAAGTGCGATCGCAGTTATGGAACAAACTCGCACATCCGTTTTCACTTTTGTCCCCCCAGCAGAATTCTGGTGGGCACTTGGAGGCGCAATTTTATTTGCAGTTGTGGGATATCTGCTGAAGAAATTTAGTCGCCTGTTCTATATTTATGAGTTTGAACACGCCCACAATGATTGATTAAGAGCGATCGCTCTTAAACTCTAAAAAATAAACTAGGTTGCTAGACTCTAAAACTGTATCAATCGCAACCAACCTTTTGGGCTGTCAGATGGCTCAATAGTTTCAATTTACTCTGTTGTAATTTCTTGAAGTTGGCGATTGGGTTAGGCTCAAAAATGACAAATTATGAAAAGTCTCAAAACCGTGGGACTATCTTAATCGAGCATTAAAAATATCGATAAATTTATCTATGAACCATTCCTCGATCCCAGCACAAGAATCCTCTGTCATCTGGTCTAACTTGCTGCAACAATTATTAGACTGCCAATCTTTATCACGCACTCAAGCCGCAGAATTGATGCAAGGATGGCTCAATGAAGCTATCCCTCCAGAGTTGTCAGGAGCAATTTTAGCCGCATTCCACTGCAAAGGTGTGTCTGCTGAGGAGTTGGCAGGAATGGCTGAAGTATTGCAATTCCAGTCTCTAGGGGCATGGGGCAAGGGGCATAGAAAAGATCCAATGCCCAATTCCCAATTCCCAATGCCCAATTTCCTAATCGATACCTGCGGCACTGGGGGGGATGGGGCATCAACATTTAACATTTCGACAGCTGTTGCTTTTGTTGCTGCTGCCTATGGCATACCCGTTGCCAAACATGGTAATCGTTCGGCATCAAGTCGTGTTGGCAGTGCTGACGTATTGGAAGCGTTGGGCATAAATCTGAGTTGTTCAAGTGAAAAGGTGACAGCAGCGTTAAAAGAAGTAGGGGTCGCTTTTTTGTTTGCTCCTGGTTGGCATCCTGCACTCAAGGCGGTTGCTTCGTTGCGGCGAACTCTTAAGGTGCGGACAGTGTTCAATTTACTCGGGCCGTTGGTAAATCCTTTACGTCCAACAGGGCAGGTAATTGGGGTGTTCGATCCTAAGTTGTTAGTAACAATTGCTCAAGCCTTACAGCAACTAGGTACGCAAAAGGCGATTGTGCTGCACGGGCGAGAAAAACTGGATGAAGCAGGCTTAGGTGATATAACTGACTTGGCTGTTTTATCTGGGGAGGAGGTACAGCTAACGACACTGAATCCTCAGGAATTGGGTTTAACTCCTGCTCCCGTATCAGCACTGAGAGGGGGTGATGTCCAAGAAAATGGGGAGATTCTGAAGGCTGTACTGCAAGGTAAGGGAACACAGGCACAACAGGATGTAGTGGCGTTAAATGCTGCATTGGCCTTGCAAGTGGGTGGTGCTATATCACTGTTGGATCACGCTCAAGGCTTAAAAGTGGCTAAGGATATTCTCCAGAGTGGTGCGGCTTGGGCGAAGTTGGAGGAGTTAGTCCAGTTTCTGAGGAATTGAGATGATGCAAGGAAGATGGAGGGCGAAATTCTACTACATTGCGCTTAATGGTGATCTCGTAGTCGCCAAAAAAGTCATGTCCCAAAAGTCCAGTTTCTAGTTCAGCTCCGGCGATCGCCACTGCGATTTTTTTCGCACTCATCCCACCAACTTCAATTGAATTTACATAACCGATCGGAAATTCCACTGCTTTGGCACTGGCAGTATTTGCCTTAGCTTTGCCTACAGGCACTATTGCCAAGGCATTTGCCATATCTTGGGTAATCACGGTACCACTAGCTCCTGTATCCAAAATCATCTCAAATTGCTGATTACCATTAAAGGTAACGTCAATGATTGGCGTACCTCCAACTCGCCGTTTAATAGGAGCAACAAATACCACTGGTTCACTTCGCCGCGTACTCGGTGCTGCAAGTACTTGTTGCGGGTTAGGTGGCGGAGGTGAGAATGCTGTTAAAGGTGGTAGTAGTTGTTCTGGTGTTTCTGGAGGGGGTTCTTGTGCAATCTTTGGTGTAGGAGATGCTTGGGGAACAACAAGTACAATCCGGTTTGGTTTGGCTTGTGTTGTAACTGGTGGCGGGGACTCCCAGCGAGGAGAAGCTTGCTGTTGGGCGTATTTGATTTGGCGTTGATACTCTAGTATTTTGTTTTGAGCACTAGTGAAGTACGGGCTTTGTCGCTCTACTTGCTTCATCAGCGCGATCGCATTTTGATACTGGTTAGCCACCAAATTCCAATCTTCTGGCGATTGAGCAGATTGACTGATAGTATCAGCACTGGCTGCTTTATCTAATCCCAATTCAAAACTGTTGGGTTGCATCTGGGAAGTTTTGATTGGTTGTGGTTCTGGGCTTGCTGTTGGCAATGCAGTAGTCTGAGGAGATGCGATCGCACTGGACGCAATTGATTGTGGCGTTGGTTGCGATCGTTGTTCACCAGTAATGACACTCTGTTTGTCTTCACGGCAAGCAACAGCTAAAATCGCCAGTGTGAAGGAGAAAAATATTAGCCCAATTTGGGATAAAAAAGACTGAAGCATAACTTTTTATAATGCCTACCTTCTCCATACACCGACGATACTTTGGAATAGTATCTGTATCCACTTGACAAAATACACGCCATTCTTTGCTTATTATCGTAGCCGATGCACAGTGTTCTAGGAACCTTTTGACATGTGGCTATTGTACCTTAATAAATTAAGGGGCTTGAAGCCTTGATATTTGGGGCGCTTATATTCCCCCATATCCTTACACCCAACTCAAAGGGGCTTGGTCAAGAAAAAATTGAATAAGTTGAAATAAAAACGGCATAATTATACAGAATTCAAAAACAATGATGAATGCTAAAAATTTCATAATTCATAATTCATAATTCATAATTCATAATTCATATGCCTCTGTTTGACGCAATACCTGCTCTACTTGTTCTCGCTGACGGAACTACTTATCGCGGTTGGTCTTTTGGTGCCACAGGTACCACGATTGGGGAAGTGGTGTTTAACACTGGTATGACCGGATATCAAGAAGTGTTGACCGACCCTAGTTACTGCGGTCAGATAGTAGTTTTTACTTATCCTGAATTAGGAAATACGGGTGTGAACTCAGAGGATGAGGAGTCAACTAGACCACAAGTGCGAGGAGCGATCGCGCGGAATATTTGTACCCGACCGAGTAACTGGCGCTCCACGCAATCCTTGCCTGACTACCTCAAACAGCACCAAATTCCCGGCATTTACGGCATCGATACCCGCGCGTTAACCCGGAAAATTCGCATCTATGGAGCCATGAACGGCGGTATTTCCACAGAAATTCTTGATGAAGCCGAACTGCTAGAACGAGTACTAGCAGCTCCTTCGATGAGTGGATTAAATCTCGTTCGTGAAGTTACCACACAAACAGTTTATGAATGGTCAGATCCCACCCATCCAGTTTGGGAATTCAACCCAGATGCCACAGCCAATTCTGAAGAGACCTTTACCGTTGTGGCTTTGGACTTTGGCATCAAGCGCAATATTTTGCGTCGTTTGGCGAGTTATGGATGCCGCGTAATTGTTGTTCCCGCTCACACCCCACCAGAGGAAATTCTCAAATACAATCCAGATGGAATTTTTCTGTCCAATGGTCCTGGCGATCCAGCAGCTGTCACTGAAGGAATTGAAACTACCAAGGCGCTGCTTTCGGCTCAAAAACCGATGTTTGGTATTTGTATGGGACATCAAATTTTGGGTCATGCGCTGGGAGCAGAAACTTTTAAACTAAAATTTGGGCATCGTGGTTTGAACCAGCCAACAGGTCTAAAACAACAAGTAGAAATTACTAGCCAAAATCACAGTTTTGCGATCGATCCAGACACCTTACCCAATGCAGTTGTGGAAATCAGCCACTTGAATTTGAACGATCGCACCGTCGCTGGGGTACGTCACAAGAACCTGCCTGTATTCTCCGTCCAGTATCATCCAGAGGCTTCTCCTGGCCCTCACGACGCTGATTACCTGTTCGAGAATTTTGTCCAAGCAATGCGAGCAGTGCGTCAAGCAGAAACAACCGGAGTAAAGTAAAAGTAGTAAAAATGGAGAAAGCGAAAGATTGGGAATAGGGAATGAGGACTAGGGACTAGGGCATCGGGCAATGGGCATCGGGCATCGGGCATAGAAAATATCCAATCCCCAATCCCCATTACCCCTTATCCCCAGAGGGGGCCCCACCTTCCCCAATCCCCAGTACCCAATGTAGACAACATCCACCAAAACCATCTATACTTGAGCGTTCACGATAAATATGAGGAGGGAATTATTGCTGAGCCACTTAATTTAACCGTTAGCCTGAGAGGTACTCGAGAAGTCCGGGATAACTGTCAGCTATTCCGCCTCACAGGTTTGTTAGACGCGTTTTCTGAGCCAACATTTCGTAAGGTACTTGGCAGCAAGATTGAAGAGGGACCCAAGCATATTATTCTGGATCTCTCACAAATCGATTTTGTTGACAGTTCCGGCTTGGGAGCTTTGGTACAGCTAGCCAAGCAGGCACAAAATGCTGAAGGTACTTTGCAAATTGTTACCAATGCTCGTGTCACTCAAACGGTCAAGCTTGTTCGCCTAGAGAAGTTTCTCATGCTGCAATCTTCAGTCGATGCTGCTCTAGAAAACATCAAATCATTTTGATTGCTTGACCGTCCAGACAAAATTAGCTATCCGATCTTTCAATCTGGATAGCTTAATTTTTATTTAATTGCCTTGGGTAAAAGACCCTTATGCACAGGGACGCACAATAAAGGAATAAACTCTTCTTCTTCCTTTTGCTACGACAGGCAACACTAGTGGTCTGACAACTTAACTTTGATGGTTAAATAAACGAACTGCCCTACTCTGCCTTCTGTCTTGAAGGCAGAAGGTGCAAATGCTTACAAAATGAGTGTTTGGCTTACTTTCAGGGTAGGATTACTTCCGCTCAAATATAAAGATGGAATGAAACAAAAATTGACAAAACAATCCCAAAAAAACTATGAAGAATGGGATTTTGATACTTCACAAGTTCACACTTTATTCTAATCTAAAAGAAAGTTGTCGTGCAGCGAGGACATTGAACTAGATTCCTGTAGCTGGTAGTTATTCGTGCCAAAACCTGTTCAGAGTCTGTATTTTCTGTAAACTGAGTTTCGGAGGGTTTTCCCAACAACACAAACGTCTCTGTTGAACTTAACAGTTGACAAAATTTTAATTTCCAATTAAAAAGCTAAAATTAGGAAGTGAATTTTGAGCCTGGATTATGCTAGGTAGACCTGCACGACAAACATCCTGCGAGCAAAAGAACATACTTAAATGTGACCTCCCCTATATAGCCTACGAGGAATAGCTCACTTGTGAAATCAAAGGAGGAAAAATTACTACATGAACAAGGTGAACATCTTCAGGTAGATTCATCTTGGTGCCAAGTAATGCAGGCAGCCACAGGGCATTTATCTCAACAAATTTCTCAGGCACAACTACAACAAATTTCTCCTACAGCTCTAGCATATTTGGGAGATGCTGTATATGAACTGTTTGTGAGGATGTTTTATCTCATGCCACCGCAGCGAAGCGAAACTTATCATCGTTTGGTAGTGGCACAGGTAAAAGCGGAAATGCAGGCGCTACACTTGCGATCGCTAATTCCTCATCTGCAACAAAACGAGTTAGAAATTGTCCGACGGGGTCGTAATGCCGCCACAGGACGCCCAAAACGAGTTGATCCCGACACTTACCAACAAGCAACAAGTTTAGAAACCCTAATTGGCTACCTCTATCTCACCGATTGCCAACGCTTAACAGAACTGTTGCAAAAACTGCAATTAGAAAAATAGTGAGAAATCTACCTCACAATAGCAGAATTACCTTTTCTAAGTTAAGGTAGCTAGGCTATAGGGATGTTCACTCACACGCTTAACCCAAAACTCTTATGACAAACAAAACAAAAAAAATTATCACTTCCGGTGAAAAGAATCGTGGGCAACCCTTGAAATTTAAGAGCAAGCGAGTTGTTCCTAATATTGTTCGCACTTCCACAGATATTGATGAACAGAGGGTTAGAAAACAAACCCATGATAGCGATCTCATCTACGGTCGGTATCCGGTGTTGAGTGCGTTGGAAAATCAGCGTTTTCTCAACCGTATTTGGATTACTCCCCGGCTGCGCTACGATCCCCGCTTTCACTCCCTGATTTTACAAGCAAAAGAAAATGGCACCATCATCGACGAAGTTGAACCCAAACGCTTAGATCAAATTACCGACGGAGGCAACCACCAAGGTGTGGCAGCTCAAATTGCCCCCTACGCCTATCTCGAATTGCATGAGTTAATCGAAAAAGCTAAATCTGTCACCGATCCTGTGATTGTTGCCGCTGATGGCATCACTGACCCCCATAACTTAGGAGCAATCATTCGTACAGCAGAAGCAATCGGTGCTCAGGGATTGGTGATCCCACAACGCCGTGCTTCCGGTATTACTTCTACAGTTATGAAAGTCGCAGCGGGTGCTTTAGAAAACTTTCCCGTTGCCAGAGTGGTGAACTTGCACCGTGCTTTAGAGGAATTGAAAGCCGCAGGCTTTTGGATTTACGGCGCTGCTTGTGATGGTGGTAGCGAGCCAATACAAACAGTAGATTTCAATGGTGCGATCGTTTTGGTAATAGGTTCTGAAGGGGAAGGTCTGAGTTTATTGACACAACGTTCTTGTGATGTTTTGGTGTCAATTCCCTTACAGGGCAAGACTCCTAGCCTCAATGCTTCAGTCGCAGCAGGCATGGCACTGTATGAAATTTATCGTCAACGCTGGATGAAAAATACGCTGCATTTCGATAAATTACAAAAAACTACTTGGAAAAAAGAATAGTAACAGAGTATAAAGAAATGTAAAACCACTAAAAACAGCAGCACACTTTTTTAAACCCAGTACCACGTTAATAAATTGGCGAAAACCATGAAAACTATTTGGGATAGCACTAAGGAATTTTTGATTAACGCGTTCCAGAATTTTGGATTAGCTTGGTGGGTGGAAATCGTCACACAGCATCCCCGTTGCACATACTACTTTGGGCCATTTTTAAATTCTGCGGAAGCTAAAGCAGCGATCAAAGGCTACGTAGAAGACTTGGAACAGGAAGGAGCGCAAGGAATAGCTGTGAACGTAAAGCGCTGCAAACCGGAAGCATTGACAATTGCTGAAGACCTGGGGGAACGGATTGACCGCAAAGTACAGCCTGCCTTTAGCGGTCAAGTGTAAAAATAAGGCTTGTTATTAGTCATTTGTCCTTAGTCATTCGTCATTCGTTGATGGTTGTTTGTTGCTTGTTCCAATCAACTATCAACTATTAGCTAACAAGCAATAATCAATGACCAATGACCAATGACTATTGACTATTGACTATCTGTGGATGTGCCTCCAGCCAAAAGTCTATATCGCTCAATACCCGATCGGGAATTTCCCACGGGAAGAGATGGGCTGTATTGGCATAGCATTGCCACTGGCAATCACCCAGGTGTCGGGCTGTTTCTAAGCTAGCATCAGCCGTGATATGGCGGTCTTGGGCACCAGCAAGTACTAAAGTAGGGCACTGAATTTGCTTGAGATCGGTAAGGCGGTTGTATCCTGCTTTTATCGCTGTATAGAGGGCGCGAGTTGCAGCCGCAGAAGTTTGCAAATAGGCTGATACTGCATCTTTGGCAATGTAGCTGTAGCTGGTGGTGGTATGTTGTTGGATCAGGTAGCGAAAGAGCGATCGCTTGCCAAACGTCTCAATATTCCATTCCCAGCCTGGTTTGATCCAGTTCACCACAGAGGCAATTCCAGTATATAAATTATCCTGCCAATTCACAGGCGGATGATTGCCTCTTGGTCGAGCCGCTGTTGCCACTAAAATTAGCCCAGTGACACGCTCAGGTAATCTCAGTGCTAATTCCATTGCTAAGATGCCACCCAACGACCATCCCAATACTAGGCATTTTTGAATTTGAAAGCGGTCTAGAAGGACTTCTAAGTCAGTCAAATGGTCGCTCATATCAAAATTGCCATCAAACCGGCTTTTGCCGTAACCGCGTAGGTCTGGAGCGATGGTTTGGAAGCGTTTTGAGAGGTGATTGGTGAAAACAGAAAGACTAGAACCGGAACCAGGATGACCATGTAAACAGAGAATGGGAAAGCCTTGGCCTTGGATGTAGACGTTGAGAGGAGTGGTTGTGGAGTTTGGGAAATGAGAGCGATCGCCCATATGTGATTTAGTTGCAAAGTAAGGGGATTAAACCGATTTTTCTATATATCCTCCAGCATAATTAATAACGCACATCTGCCTGTATGTGGCGTGAGTACCAAAAGCAACCCCTGTTACTTGAAAAGCTGGGTTAAAAATATTTGTTCGATGACCGCGATCGCTCACTCCATCATCAATAATTAATTGCATAACGATATCCTGGGCAGTATGCGAACCGTAGCTGATATTTTCGCCAGCACTACTTTGCCAAGTTCCGTAGCGACTGAGGCGAGTAAAGGGATCGCTACCATCACTACCATAATGACCCGTCGTACCTTTTGCTCCTTGGTCTTTAACGTGATCTCTAGCTGCCAAAGACATTCCTTTAGACGCAGTTAAAGCGCCGACAGGGCTAACAGACTTGAGAAAAGCGATCGCCTCATCAACAGCTGCAACACCTTCTTGAGTTTGTAAATAGACATTGTTAGAAATTCGGACTCGATCGCCCTCAAAGCGGCTTTTATAGTTTTCTAGTACAGCAACATAACTTGTGGGATCTGTTCTCGCCTTGTTCATTTCCACAATCACTTGTTGTTCCAATGGCGAGAGGGTATCTCCCTGTGTCAGCGATTCTGAATTTCCTGGAGGAGTTTCAGACGCGACTGAGTAAGGCTGAAGCGCTTGCTCAAAAGAGCATCCAGTGAAGAAAGTGATGGGGGCGATGACCCGAAATAGCATCCGATGCATTAACAACCTCACAACTTGGCTGTGATGAGTCAATATATGTTGAGATCCATCCCATCAGAGAAACTTTCCGGAGTCTTCGCCAACAAGTGATAAGTAGTTAGTTGTTAGTTGTTGATTACTACTATCCACTATCCACTATCCACAAGTCTACTTAGCACGCGCCAACAGCTTTTCTAGATCGGTTAGCTGCACAGCACCAGAAACAGTTTCACTTTTCATAATAAAAAATGGCGTGCCAGAAAGACCTAATTTTTCAGCTAATTGAATATCTTGTTGAATTTCTGTATTAGCAATCTCTCTATCTTTTTCAAATTTTTCCAAATCTAAATTTAGTTTTTTGGCAACATCTATGTTTTATTATTCGCCAACAAATCCAGGCTTTGGCAGCTGAGTTAGGATTACTTCAGTACAAGCACATTACAAATCAGCAATCCCCAAGTCTTCTGCTGTAATCCGGGAGATTGCGGAATCATCCATCTGTTCTAGACAATCTGCGATCCGGTTTGCTTGTTGTTCAATGCTGCGCTCGAAGATAACACGCGCAAAACGCCCATTGCCAAAACTTCGATCGCGTTTCGCATACGCAGTTTCAAAAATTGCTTGCAAAGCTATATGTGCTGAAATATCAATTGTGTATCCGTTATCGTGACAGAATTTCTTGAAAATTAAAATGAGTTCGCTGGGTGTGTAGTGATCGAGGTAAAACAATCGACTAAAGCGAGATTGCAGACCGGGGTTCGACTCGATCAAATACTCCATTTCATCTGTATATCCAGCTACAATCACCGCCAGGCGATCGCGGTGATCTTCCATGCGTTTGAGCAAGGCTTGTACCGCTTCCAAACCGAAATCGTTGGATGATGCCTCTCTTGGGACAAGAGCATGGGCTTCGTCGATAAAAAGCACACCGTCTAGCGCTTGCTTGACTGCATCGTCTACACGCAGTGCGGTTTGTCCGATATACCCACCAACGATTCCAGCTCGATCGGTTTCCACTACATGTCCGCGTTGAAGGCAACCCAGTTGTTTGTACAAGCGACCCACTAAACGCGCTATGGTGGTCTTACCAGTGCCGGGTGGCCCGTAAAGGACAAGGTGCAGTGAAGTGTCTGCAGTTTTGAGTCCTCGCGCCTTCCGTTCAGTCTGCACTTTTAAGAAATTTGTCAATGACAAAAGTTGACGCTTGGTGTGTTCGTGCCCAACCAATGCCTTTAAATCGACGAATACATTCTCAAGTGTGTCGCTAGCGGGTGGTTCATGCTCAACGAAGGATGCTGTTGTGGCAGTGTCAGCTCGACGATTTGATTGATGAGTGTTGGTTTCGGTGCTTGGGGTGCTAATGATCAAGCTGTGTACCTTGATTTTAATTTTGTCGTAGATGATGAAGCCAAACTTGCGATCGCTCACCTGCATCACTGTATCTACTGATAGTTTCTCAACCAGCATACTGTTGATATAAAACTCTACGAGTTCTCCATTACGTCGGATATCCAGAATATTTACTGCATTGGGATGTTTAATTTCGTAGCAGCGTTTCCAGGCGACGTAATCTTGAAAAATACCATTCTCGTACTTGGAGATTCGGTAGTAGCCATTGTCGGAGATCACAAACTCAAAGAAGTTACTTGTATTTGCAAGTCCCCAGACGAAACCATATCCATGATTGACACCAGTGACTTTTTCCAGCACAACATGAATGCGAAATTCTTGTTTGTCGTAGAAGAAGTCTGCTGATTGCCACGATAGCCACGAACTACCACCTGAACGTTTGTGTTCAAATGTATAATAATTGGCTTCAACGCAGACAGTGCATTCGGCGGAATCGTTTGTATACCATTTGTGGCGATTGTCTTGAAAGTGTTCCTCGAAAATCAACATAGCCTTCTTGCGTGGACTCAAGCTTGGACAAAGCTTACAGTCATAGTGTAAGCAAGACTCACGTTACCTCAAGGTACTGCTATGACTACCTTGAGCAAAAAGCTTTGAGCCAAGCAATTTAAAATTTAACTTCAGTTCCAAGTAGGCATTTTCCGCTTTTACCTTTTCCTGGGGAATTGGCCCTCTAGGTGAATATCTCATTACTTCTGGATTACTTAAAATCACTGCGAGTTCATCCAGATCGTCTATAGTGTATGGTTTTAGCCGCAATCGTGTAGTTTCAATCTCTGGCATGGTGGCAAGGTAGAAATGCAAACACTACCTTATTACTATTGTAAAAATTAATATAATTTTTATATTATGAGTATCTCCATACCTCGAAAAAAAACTCACTCAGAGTACCGTCGGCGTGAAAACGACTGGCGGTTATTTTTGCATTTGACACCATATGCGCGTACTCATGTACGTTTGTTGGTAGTGTCAATGGTGTTACTTGTGCCAGTAGCTATAGCCAACGCCATACAACCATTGCTAATTGGACAGATTATTTCTCTGATTCGCAATGAACCAAGCACTTACGAATTTCTCCGCAATCTTTCCTTTTGGCAGGCGCTGCAAATTTTGGAAGTATTGTTAGTTGTAACGGTAGTTATCCGACTGATATTTTCAGGTTTTCAGGGTTATTTGGTACAGAAGGTAGGGCAACAAATTACTGCTGCAATTCGCCAAGATTTATTTCATCATGTTACTTCTTTGGCAGTGCGCTTTTTTGACCGCACACCTGTAGGTAAATTAATTACCAGACTCACCAGTGATGTGGAAGTTTTAGGAGATGTATTTGCCACTGGAGCAATTGGTATTGTGTCCGATCTGTTTTCCATGCTGGTGATAGTTGTGTTTATGTTTTCTATTCAGTGGCAACTTGCCTTGTTGCTGCTGTTGATGCTCATACCTGTATCGTTTTTAATTATTTACTTTCAACAGCAGTACCGCAAAGCTAACTATAAAGCTAGAGAAGAACTTTCCGTCTTGAATTCCCAACTGCAAGAAAATATTGTTGGCATTAATATAGTGCAACTATTCCGACGAGAAAAATTTAATGCCAAGTTATTTAGCAATACAAACAAGCACTATGTCAAAGAAGTAGATAAAACCATCTTTCATGATTCCGCTGTTTCTGCAACATTGGAATGGGTTTCTCTAGTGGCGATCGCCGCTGTGCTTTTGGTTGGCGGTTATTTACTTTTGCAAAAAAACTTGACTTTTGGGATTTTATCTGCATTTGTATTGTATGCAGAACGATTATTCCAGCCTTTACAACAGTTTGCAGAAAAATTTACGGTCATCCAAGCGGGTTTCACAGCGATTGAACGCGTTACCGACATTTTAGATGAACCAATAGAAATACGCGATCGCACCAATCCCAGATTATCAGTATTTGATTCTCAATTCGGATACATAGACGAGATAGTTGCTAATCTTGAATCCCAAACTCAAGATTCCCAACCACAAATGGGAGAAATCAAATTTGAACACGTTTGGTTTGGCTATAAACAAGATGATTATGTCATTAAAGACCTAGACTTTACGATTCATCCTGGAGAAAAAGTGGCATTGGTTGGCCCCACTGGTGCTGGGAAAAGTACTATCATTCGTCTTTTGTGTCGTCTTTACGAACCCAGCCAGGGACGTATTTTAGTTGATGGTATTGATATTCGGGAGTTACCCCAAGCCGAACTACGGCGCTACATGGCAGTGATTTTGCAGGAAGGCTTTTTATTTGCTGGTAATGTTAAGAGCAACATCACCTTAGGAGATGGCTACAGCTTTGAGGAAGTTCAACAAGCAGCAGAGAACACCAACATTGCCAAGTTTATTGAACAACTTCCCCAAGGCTACGATACCCAACTTCGCGAACGGGGTACAAATCTTTCTAGCGGTCAAAAGCAACTGTTAGCCTTTGCCCGTGCAGCAATTCGCAATCCGCAAATTTTAGTCTTAGACGAAGCAACAGCTAGCCTAGATGTGGGAACAGAAGCATTAATTCAGGAAGCTTTAAACAAGCTGTTGATCGGACGTACCGCGATTATTATTGCCCATCGTCTGTCTACAATTCGTAACGTAGATCGAATTTTCGTACTCAAGCGTGGAGAATTAATAGAACAGGGAAGCCATGAAGAGTTACTGCAACTAGGTGGACTTTACGCTACCTTACACAATTTACAGATGTTGGGAACATAAACTGTAACTGTTGTTTGTTGTTAGTTGTTGGTTGTTTGGAGAAAGTAAGAACTAAGCTAAATTGCATCATTACGTAAGACTGTGAATTTACAAATATCGGTAATAGGTAATTGGCCCATTACCAATTACCTATTACCAATTACCAAGTTTAATTGAACTTTTATGATTTACATTGATGGATCTTACGGCGAAGGCGGAGGGCAAGTTCTTCGCACCTCCCTAAGTTTAGCCGCCATTACTGGTATTCCTACAACAATTTATAACGTCCGCGCCGGACGCAAAAAACCAGGGTTAGCTGCCCAACACTTAACAGCAGTTCGTGCCGCAGCAGCAATTTGTCATGCCGAAGTGCGAGGTGATGCTTTGGGTTCGATGATGCTGGAATTTATTCCCAGTAGAGTTGTGACAGCAAAAAACTACACCTTTGATGTCAGCGAAGCACGAGAAGGTGGTTCGGCAGGTGCCATTACTTTAGTATTGCAGACTATCCTGTTGCCTCTAGCGCTTGCAAGCGGTAGCTCTCAGGTAATGCTAAAGGGAGGGACGCATGTTCATCATAGCCCCCCTATGACTTACATTGAGCAAGTATATCTGCCGCTGTTACATCGAATGGGTGTGCAGTCAGAGGTTGAGTTGTGTGCTTGGGGTTGGTATCCCCAAGGCCAGGGTGAAGTGAAATTACTGGTGAGAGGTGATAGCAAGCTTGCTGGGATCAACTTGCTGGAACGCGGAGACTTGCGGCTAGTGTATGGTTCGGCAGTAGTGACAGAATTACCTTCCCACATTCCCCAGCGTATGGCCAGCCGTGCCGAGAATTTATTGCGAGAAGCAGGATTAAAAGCTGTAATCCAACCTGTGCGAAACAAAGGCATTGCACCAGGAGCAGGTTTGTTTCTGACTGCCGAATATGAGCATAGCTTAGCTGGGTTTAGTGCCTTGGGGCGTTTAGGCTTGCCAGCAGAAAAAGTAGCACAAATGGCTTGTGAGGAATTGTTGAAGTTTCACCAAACTGGTGCAGCAGTGGATGAACATTTAGCAGATCAATTATTGTTGCCAGCTGCTTTAGCTTCACAGGAGAGTGAATACCAGGTGGCGGAAGTCAGTACCCACTTGAAAACGAATGCTTGGGTAATTGAACAATTCGCCTTGGCAAAGGTAAGGATAGATGAAGTTCAAAAGATGGTGACAGTACAGCCTTGTTAATGCATCTCTACTGAATTTGATTATTAGATAAACTTATAGCTTATCTTTTAAAATTCTCACTTTTATTTCCGGACGATACTTGTGAAATGATGAATGTCTGTAGAGGTCTATAGATACCTATTGTTCAACACTATAATAAGTAAAATTTGATACTTAAGTTGTTTTACTTAAGCATGATTAGATAATCTCTACTATGAAATGTATTTCTACGAATAAATATCTATCAAACACAAGAATAGAGGTTGCCGCAGCCAATGAAAGCTTAAGTTACAATAGTCGTTAATTTTGTGTCTGTGAAAATAATATCTGCAAAGCGTTAAAACTTTATCACCGTAATTGTTTGAATCTACTATTGGAATTTGACGATTGAGATAAGATTGAATTACTATATAAATAGAACTATAAATAGCAAACAAGTATACTCAAGTATCTTGAAAGTAAGACCCTTAGCTTTTCAGAGTAAATTTAGTTTTTAACCAGAATCCAAGAAATTTATTATGCGATTGAAAAGATGGGAATCTCCACGCCGACAAGGCAGGAATGACAAAGGTAAAGGTGGCTCAGCAAGAAAGCGACAAATCAAGAAACAACAGCAGATGCTGCGACAGAGGCTAAAGGCGGGTAATGAAGAAGACAAGAAAATAAACCAAGGAACGGGGGAAGCAGAATTTAACTTCCCCCTATTTTTTGGGCTTTTCTCTGAATGATAAGAAACAAGGTTATTGATTCCCTGTTACTAAGTGACAGTTATTTCACTAGCACAACAGTAGTAATCAACTAGTCTATATTTTGTTTATAAATAAAAGATTATCAGTCTAAATAAATTTTTCATCAATAATATCTACGCAACAACCAGATAGTCTTGCTGTTTGGTTGTTTTAATTTTATAGTAATTATTTTTACTTCAAGAATAGTTTTCTAAGTCTATATAATCATCATAAACTTTTTTTAAAAAACTAAAGCAAAAATAAAGTAAATATAAAAAAAGCATGAAGTTTACTAAAAAACTACTGACAAGGTACGAATCTGGAGTAAAGTAAGATACAGGTCAACATGATTAAATCATCACCAGGGAAGCAGTTATTTGCTGTAATAACGATTGCATCTCCATGTGTTAACTACCGACCATATCCTAGCCTTTAATGCAAGTCAATCTTGACATGACCTGAAGTTTTTTAGATGTTTAGGTAGGCAATGGTTCAGTGGTTTTTTGATTTTATCTGTGACACAAGGAGTGACTTATGGTAGGAAGAGCTTTTCTACCTACTCAGAAAGTGCTAGAGTTTCCAATTACTGCTTTACGTTTTGAAGAACAAATACAAACAATACTGAGGTGGGCGATCGCACACGAGAGTAAGACTGTATGTGTAGCCAACGTGCATATGCTCATGGAGGCTTATTGGAATCCAGAGTTTGCTTGTGTGTTGCGAGGTGCCGACTTAGTCACTCCTGATGGTATGCCTCTAGTTTGGATGATGAGGCTTTTAGGAGCGCGATACCAAGATCGCGTAGCAGGGATGGATATCTTATCAGCATTGTGTGAGTTGGCTCAAACACTTGATGTAAGTGTTTTTTTTGTGGGTTCTCAAACAGAAATTCTGTCTTGCATGAGAACAAGGCTGGAGCAAGAATTTCCTCGCTTGAAAATTGCAGCGATGGAACCCCTACCATTTCGCCCTTTAACAGCAACAGAAGATGAAGCTCTTTCCCAAAAAATTAACTCCAGTGGTGCTGGTATAGTGTTTGTTTCCCTAGGGTGTCCAAAACAAGAAAAGTGGATGGCTCAGCATCATGGCAAAATTCAGGCAGTAATGATTGGCTTGGGTGGAGTATTCCCAGTTTATGCAGGAATTCATAAAAGGGCACCGCGCTTGGTGAGAGATTTAGGTTTTGAATGGTTGTACCGATGGGTTCAAGAACCCCGCCGCCTCTGGAATCGTTATACAAAGACGATTCCACCTTTTATATGGTTGGCTTTCAAGCAACTTTTGACATCTAGTTCTTTTAGTACTCCATTTCATATTCGCGAACGCTACCTGGGATGGAGAGTTGAGTAATTGTGAGTGATTTAGGTTGTGGTAGTTTAATGCTAACCAAAAAGCTTAGTTATCACCACAAATACTACTCATTTTCCTATCAGAATGAAAGGCAAAATTTATTTTGCATGAACAGTAGTTGTTTTTCATTAAAACTCCCGGAAAAATACAGCATTTCTAGAAATGATGTGACAGGATGTTCTCAAAAAAATTTGCCTAGCAAATATCAAGTAATACAAGGGTTTTTTAAACAGTTTAAGTCTGCCAATTTCATAAAAGCATCTGACTTGTATTATTTTTCTGATATTTCCACCTAATTTCGTGGCAGGACTTTAGCTAGCCTTGTCTACATTGAATGCAGTGTATTTCATGCAAAATAACGGATAAGTAGATGGAGACACAAAAACTCATCATCGAGGCAGGTCGGACTGAACGCCAGTATTGGCGCGACTTGTGGAAATACAGGGAGCTATTCTACTTTCTGGCATGGCGTGACATTTTGGTGCGCTACAAGCAAACTGTGATTGGAATGGCATGGGCATTAATTCGCCCATTTTTAACAATGGTGGTGTTTACCGTTGTATTTGGAGGCTTGGCAAAATTACCCAGTCCAGGTAATGTGCCTTACCCTATATTGGTCTACTCAGCTATGCTTCCTTGGCAGTTTTTTGCTGGGGCACTTACCGAATGTAGCAACAGTTTAATTAGCAATGCCAATCTGCTTTCCAAAGTCTACTTTCCGCGTTTAATAGTGCCTACTAGTGCAGTAATTGTTAGCTTTGTAGACTTCATGATTTCTGGGATGATTTTGCTGGGGTTGATGGCGTGGTACAACTTTGTCCCAGAGTGGCGGATTTTGACACTGCCATTGTTTATATTGATTGCCTTTGCAGCTTCGATGGGTGTAGGGCTGTGGCTAGCGGCTTTAACTGTAGAGTATCGAGATTTTCGCTATATCGTACCGTTTATAGTCCAGTTTGGTTTATACATTTCTCCGGTCGGTTTTAGCAGTACTATCGTTCCCCCACAGTGGCGATTGTTGTATTCACTCAACCCAATGGTAGGAGTAATCGACGGTTTCCGTTGGGCGATTTTAGGAGGTGACTCGCAAATTTACTTACCTGGATTTGCACTGTCTCTGGCTCTAGTAGTTCTGTTGCTGTGGAGTGGTATTTGGTACTTCCGCAAAATGGAACGTACTTTTGCCGATGTGATTTAGGAGAATATTTAATGCTTGCTGACGGGGGTGAGTTGAAGGTAAACCCAGGAAAAGTGTGTTCGCCAGATAAGCTTAATTATTGATCACAAAGTTATTGCGACTGAGTAAAGCGCCAATGTCTGAAACTGTTATTAAAGTTGAAAATCTGAGTAAAAAGTATATCCTCAGTCACCAGCAAGAAGGGCGAAGCAAATATAACAGATATAAATCTCTGCGGGAATCCATCAGTAATGGGGCAAAGTCGCTGAGTAAAAAATTGCTTAAACCTTCTGGCAAAGAAATATATGATACCGCCCGTGAAGAGTTTTGGGCGTTGAAAGATGTATCGTTTGAGATTAAGCAAGGTGACAGAGTTGGCATTATCGGTCGTAATGGAGCAGGAAAATCAACGCTGCTGAAAATTTTAAGTCGAATTACAGAACCAACAAAAGGAAGAATTGAAATTCAAGGGCGAGTAGCAAGTTTATTGGAAGTAGGGACAGGTTTTCATCCAGAACTTACTGGCAGAGAAAATATCTTCCTCAATGGTGCAATTCTGGGTATGAGTAAGACAGAAATCTTACGCAAGTTTGATGAGATTGTTGCCTTTGCAGAAATTGAAAAGTTTTTAGATACGCCGGTTAAGCGTTATTCCTCTGGAATGTATGTGCGGCTAGCGTTTGCAGTTGCTGCTCACCTAGAGCCAGAGATTTTAATTGTGGATGAGGTGCTAGCTGTAGGGGATAGTCAATTTCAAAAAAAATGTATTGGAAAGATGGAGGATGTATCAGCAAAAGAAGGACGAACAGTTTTATTTGTCAGCCATAATATGTCCACCATAAAAAAGCTATGTAATACAGGAGTTTTGCTGGAGAAAGGTTTATTAAAAACACAAGATCATATTCAAAATGTGATGATTACTTATGAAAAAAGTATATTTGATTCCAATAAAAAATTACAAGCAGGGATGATATATGAAAATTTTCTTGTTCATTCAGACGCTGATTTTTGGATTAATAAAATTGAAATGTTTGATGAAGAAGAAAAGCCCAAATTTTTGCTTGCAACTTGGGATTATGTCAAATTTCGTATACATTATGTAGCTAAAAAAACTATACATCAAGGTTCTGGACTTTTGTCAGTTACAACTTTCGATAATACAAACTTGCTCTTATGTTCAACAATGCCAGATAGAAGTGTAACTATGAAAATTTGTGAAGGACAACACTACTTTGATTGTACCTTCAAACAGTGGCCATTGGCAGCAGGGCAATATCTATTACAAGCTGGTTTAGCGATTCCTATGAAAGAATGGCTCTGTCAAACAAATGAGCCAATACCTCTAACTATACATTCAAAAGATATATTTAACTCTGGGATGCCTCCAGAAAGCTCAAGATATCTAATTGCTGCACCCTATGAAATCACTCCTGAGGTAATTGTAAATGGTTAATTCAATCAAAACATTTGTTCCTAAATCTTTTCGTGAGCGCTATTATTTTGCTTATAAAAATTGGAAAAATACTAATGAAATAACAAGTACTGAATCTAAGATTTTACTAGCTAAACTTAGAAGATTATTTCTGCCAATTTCATTGCCTCAACTAGAAAGTGGAGAAATTAATTTGCATCTAGGTTGTGGCCCCATCAATCACCCAAAATTTATCAACATTGATGGATTGCCTGCGCCACATATTCACTATATACGTCCCATCAATAATTTATCTTGCTTCGCAAAAAATAGCGTTGATTTAATATATGCATGTCACTGTCTAGAACACTTTTCACATGCTGATGTACCTATGGTATTAGCTGAATGGTTTAGAGTATTGAAAAAAGATGGTATTTTACGTCTTTCAGTGCCTAATTTTGATGCACTTTTAGATATTTATCATGCAAAGGGAAATGATATTAATAGCATCATTCGTGCTGTAATGGGAGGTCAAGACTACAAATACAATTTTCATATGACAATATTCAACAAAAAAAGCTTGAGTGATTTATTAAATAAATCAGGTTTCAGCAAGATTGAAGAATGGCAGCCAGGCAGTTGTGAGTTAACTACTTTTGATGATTTTTCAAATGTTGATATTGAGATTAATGGTAAAAGTTATCCTGTAAGTCTTAATCTTCAAGCTATAAAATAGTTCAAATTTAGTTATTGAATAAACTTTTATTTATTCTTCAATTAATTGTCTAATCAAACTCCAATCAGTGCTACAAATTCATGTTGTTTGCATTATCACTAAATGGAAATTCGAGTAGAGCAAAGCTTAGATTAGTAGAGGGGAAAATGGAATGAAAAAATTGATGAGTAAAGCTGCAGCTAAATTAGGTAGAAAATTTTTGTCTTTATCTCAGATTCTGTCTCAAAATCAAACTCAACAAACTCATAAAGAAATTTATTTGAAAGATTGGTTTAAAGACAATGGTGATAAAACTTTACGGCTTGATTATGATGATTTGAATGATAAATCTATTGTCTTTGATTTGGGTGGGTATGAAGGGCAATGGTCAAGTGATATTTTTGCCAAATACTGCTGTAAAATTCATATTTTTGAACCTGTTGAAAATTTTTATCAAGCAATCAAAAATCGTTTTTCCAAAAATTCTCAAATATTTGTCCATGATTTTGGATTGTCAAATGAAAATGATGAAGCTTTTATTTCGGTAGATGGATATAACTCTTCTATAACTAGAGATGTAAGTGGAGATGTTGAAAAAATAAAGCTAAGAAAAGCTGTTGAATTTCTTGAAGAGAATTCAATTAGTAAAATTGATTTAATGAAAATAAATATTGAGGGTGCAGAATATGATTTGCTAGAACATTTAATCGATTCTGGAGTAATTAAAATAATTAAAAATATTCAGGTGCAATTTCATGAGTTTGTGCCAGATGCAGAAAATAGAATGAAAGAAATTCATCATAAATTATCTAAAACTCACAATCTTAAGTGGCAATATTATTTTGTTTGGGAAGGTTGGGAGAATAAGGATTTGTGTATTGATTAATAATTGAATTAGTAGCTCTGAAAAAATTATTTAGTAATGGCAATTGTCTTCATATTGAAAGGTTTATGTCATCAAATATTTCAATATAGAGGATTTAAGAGTAATCAATGATTATAGTTAGACTAACTTGTGGACTTGGAAATCAGATGTTTCAGTATGCTGCTGGTAGGCGGCTTGCTGAAATACACTCTACCCTTCTGAAATTAGATATTTCGAGGTTTGAAGATATTCGTGAATATCGGAGTTATGCACTTAACTGTTTCCATATCTGGGAACACATTGCTACTCCCCAAGAAATTGAAATTTTCAAACAGCGGAAGTCTAAGCCAATGGGACAAAGACTTAAAAGCTTATTATATCGCTCGAAAGCTGATCGGAAGTTTTCTGAATTCCAGTTTGAGGATTCTATTCTCCAAGAGCAGCATTTTCACTTTGATCCTAACTTTTTTCAAGCTCCTAATAATGTCTACCTAGATGGTTATTGGCAATCGGAGAAATACTTTAGAGACATTCAGGACATTATACGAAGAGAATTTACAGTCAAGTACCCTCAAGATCCTAAAAGTCAGCATATCGCTGAATTGATTGGTAAGACAAATTCGGTATCAATTCACATTCGCCGAGGAGATTATGTAGAGCATCCAACTATAGCTCCCAAACACGGTTTTTGCGATCTGGACTACTACGATCGCGCAATTAGCTACATTAGCGATCGTGTATCTCAACCTCATTTCTTTATCTTTTCAGATGATCCTCATTGGGTCAAAGAAAATCTCCACCTAAAGTTCCCCATAATAATTGTTGACCATAATGGCTCAACTAGAAATTATGAGGATCTTAGGTTAATGAGTTTATGCCAACATCAGATTATTGCTAACAGTTCTTTTAGTTGGTGGGGAGCTTGGCTGAATTCCAATCCTGAAAAGATAGTTATTGCTCCAGTTAAATGGTTCAGTGGTATTGACTACGACACAAGCGATTTAGTTCCCGATAACTGGCTTAGGATGTAGTTGTCCTCATAAACTAGAGGAACATCACATTTGCTCGTTCACTTGAGAAAAGACAGAAATTAAGATCTACTTGGAGGAAATGTTGATGAAGATAGCTTGTGTAACTAGCCATGATGCTACGACTCCAGACGGGTATGGAGTACGTACTTACTACATGACTCAAGCTCTAAAAGATCAATGTGAATCAATGGAGTATATTGGTCCTTTTAGTGTTCCCAAAATACATTCATTGCTATTTAAAACAAAAACACGCTTCTACAATAAATTCTCTAAAAGACGTTACTCCTATAACAGAGATCAACTTCTGCTTAAAGAGTACGCACGGCAAATTTCTAAAAAATTATCTGGCATAAATGTCGATATAGTGTTTAGTCCAGTGAGTTTTGCTTCTCAACCGATTGCTTATCTTGAATCCAATCTACCTATTGTAATTTGGACGGATGCTACCTTTGCAGCAGCTTTAGATTTCTATCCAACATTAAACAGTAATGATATTTGCAAAGAAACTATCAGGGATAGCATAGCTAATGAAAGAAATGCATTAAGTAGGTGCAGTTTAGTCATATACTCATCTGAATGGGCTGCTCAAACAGCTCTTGAGAATTATCAAATTCATCCGTCTAAAGTTCGAGTTGTTCCATTTGGGGCAAACATTCATTGTAATAGAGAACTTAATGATATTAAAACGATAGTAGAATTGAGACCCTCAAATAAATGTAAGTTGTTATTCTTGGGCGCAGATTGGTACAGAAAAGGTGGAGATATAGCTGTTCAAGTAACTAAAACATTAAACGAAGCAGGCTTAGACACTGAACTAACAGTAGTTGGATGCGATCCCCTCATAACTGATGAACCTCTTCCTAGCTTTGTTAGGTTTTTAGGTTACATTAGCAAGTCTACAAAAGAAGGTTCAGACAAGATGGATAAATTATTATCTGAATCTCATTTTCTGATTTTGCCTACAAGAGCAGACTGTACTCCTAATGTAATTCCTGAAGCAAATTCATTTGGAATACCATGTATTACAACAAATATTGGTGGAATACCTACAATGGTTAGAGATAGTGTGAATGGTAAGACATTTTCAAAAGATGTGAATATTGAAGAATACTGCAAATATATTTTTAATTTATTCTCGGATTATACTCAGTATAAAAAATTGGCACTATCTGCATTTAATGAATATCAAACCCGTCTTAATTGGTCAGTCAATACACAAGCAGTGAAGAAATTAATGAGTGAATTAATATATTAATAAAAAAGATAAATTGTTAAGATAAATTTGGTTGTGTACGGACTGTATAAGTTCAAAATCATTGAGTCATATTCGATAAATATTGGACATGGAGATAAGTTTTATACCAAAATAAATGTTGAGTTTTTTAACTAAAGTAAGTCTTCTTATACCCAAGTTCAGCTAAACATGATCAGTATCATCACACCAGTTTATAATGGCGATCGCTTCATTGAAGCCTGCATTAAAAATGTCATTGAACAAAACTGTTCAGAGATTGAACACATCATTGTAGACGGAGATTCTAAAGATAGAACCGTAGAAATTATCAAATTGTATGCGTACAAATATCCACATATTCGATGGATTTCTGAAAAAGATAAAGGACAATCTGATGCAATGAATAAAGGAATTGCGATGGCTAAGGGAGAGATCTTAGGCATTTTGAATGTTGATGACTTTTATGAGCCAAATGTATTAAATCGAGTTTTGGAAATATTTAAAGATTTACCGGAACCAAGCTTACTTGTTGGTAACTGTAACATATGGGGTAATAACGGTCACATCAATAATGTAAATAAACCCTCCAGACTAAAACTGGAGGATTTATTACTAGGCTCAGATATAAATCCTTTCCCTGCAAACCCATCTGCATATTTTTATCACACCTCATTACATCAAATAATAGGAATGTATAAGGTAGATGAAGATTATGCAATGGACTTAGACTTTATACTCCGATCTGTAAAACATGCAACAGTTAAATATGTTGATGAAGTTTGGGGCAATTTTCGGCTGATTGAAGGTACGAAAACTTTCAATAATGTCAAAACAGGTCGAAATATAAAAAGCAAGAAACTAATATTTGACTTATATCGAAAAGAGCTTTCGCTATCTAAAAGAACTGTACTAGTTTCTAAAATCTACTTTTTTAGAACTCTGATGAAAATTAAGAAAAAGGTTAAATACTTAAAGAATAAGTACAAGTTATATTCAAAAATCTGAGACTAATTTCAGAGTGACTTCTTGGAATAATTTTCCAGCTTATCTAAGGACATTCACTGAAATTAAATTTAGTTTTCAGATTTCATTGTCGCAGGCACTAAGTGAAAATCACGCCAATAACTATGAGATGTGAACAATTATGAAAATTGCTTTTATAGTCAATAACTTTCCAGTTTTATCTCAAACTTTTATTTTAAACCAAATTACAGGCTTAATAGAAAAAGGAAACGAAGTTGATATTTATGCTAACCCATCTCATGAATTAAAAGTACATGCAGATGTAAATAATTTCAACCTAATGAAGCGAACCTATTATTTTCATACAACAAGTAAAAACCCCTTTGTTAACCTACTCAAAAGTCTCAGATTAATCCTTGAAAATTCCTTGAAATATCCTAAATTCCTTTATTGTTTGGTAAAGGGATTTCAGCATGCAAAAGAAGCTTCATTACCAATATGGATGCTACCTTACATAGCCGCACCATTTTTACCTGCAAAAAATTACGACATTATCCACTGTCATTTTGGTCCAAATGGTATAAAAGGTATTTTACTAAAAAAACTTGGCTTAATTCAAGGAAAATTAATTACGTCTTTTCATGGTTATGACATTACGTACTACCTTGAAAAATCTGGTAAAAATCCATACGAGGATTTGTTTGAAATCGGGGATTTATTTCTGCCAATTAGCGAACATTGGAAAAATAAACTTATCGAATTAGGATGCAATGAAAATAAAATCATTGTCCACCGGATGGGAGTTGATTGTAGAAAATTTTCCTTCACTCCACGTTATCCAAGTGATGATGGTCAAGTCCAAATAGTCACAATTGCAAGATTAGTTGAAAAAAAAGGTGTAGAGTATGGAATTCGTGCTATTGCTAAGTTAGCCAAAACCAACCACAAAATAGAGTATAACATTATCGGTGATGGACCTTTAATGGGTTATTTACAAGAAAGAATAAAACAATTAGGTGTTGAGAATACAGTAAAGCTACTTGGTTGGAAACAGCAGGATGAAGTTGTTGAAATACTCAACAACAGTCATATTCTGTTAGCTCCAAGTGTGACTAGTAAAGATGGAGATCAAGAGGGCATTCCTGTAGTGTTAATGGAAGCTATGGCGATGGGTCTTCCTGTAGTCAGTACTCAACATAGTGGAATACCGGAGCTTGTGAAAGATGCAATTACTGGTTTTTTAGCACCGGAAAGAGATGTTGATGCTTTAGCCGAGCGATTGAATTACTTGATTGAGCATTCAGAAGATTGGTTAAAGATGGGAGAAGCGGGATGTAGGTATGTAGAGGAACATTACAACATCAATAAACTTAATGAAGATTTATTTAATATATATAAAATGATTGCATAAGTATTACAATTATAGTAATTATTTTATATTTTGCATCTAAAAATCTAAAAATATTTAGGTTTATTTATATTAATATCTATGAGCAAAGAAGAGGAAATACAATATGTCAAAAACCAATACATACAAACAATTTGTGTCAGTTATCATTCCTGTTTTTAATAATAATGAAAAGTTGAAAATTTGCCTAGAAGCTTTAGAAAATCAAACATATCTAAAAAATCTTTATGAAGTATTAGTTGTAGATAATGATTCTGAGGAAGATGTCAAGAGTGTAGTTAATTGTTTTGATCAAGCCTCTACAGTCTACGAAGCTCGTCCTGGTTCCTATGCAGCACGAAATAAAGGAATATCACTAGCAAAAGGCGAAATTTTAGCTTTTACAGATTCAGATTGTATTCCAGCTTCAGATTGGATCGAAAAAGGGGTAGCAAGTCTTCTCATTACTCCTGATTGCGGGTTAGTAGCTGGTAGAATAGATTTATTTTTCAAAAATCCAGAGCGACCAAGCCCTGTAGAGCTTTATGAAAGTATTGATTTGAATTTTGAACAGGAAGATAATCTCAAGAATAAGCACTTTGGTGTAACTGCCAATCTTTTTACATTTAAGCATGTTTTTAATAGTGTTGGTTGCTTCGATGATAAACTTAAATCTGGTGGCGATCGCCAATGGGGAGAGCGAGTTTTTCAGGCTGGTTATCAACAGATTTATGCAGATGATGCTATTGTAAAACATCCTGCTAGATATTCATTTTCTCAACTTTATAAGCGAGTAGCTAGGTTTGTTGGTGGTAAGCATGATTTAATGATGAGTAAAAATCCTTCCTCAATGGAAATTGTGAGAGATTTAGCAGGAACTTTTACACCACCTTTTAGAAGTTTTTATAGAATTTGGAACAATCAAAAATTAAATGGAAGTAAACAAAAATTACAGTTTATCTTAGTAATGTTTTTTGTTAGATATGTAACTATTATTGAAAAAATGCGGCTTTACTTCGGTGGTACTTCTATAAGAGATTAGTTTCACATATATATTTTGATTCATGATAATCAATGAAATTTATTCGGAAGGCACAACAATTATGGAAAAACAACAACACAAAGATGAAAAAAATCCTCTAGTGAGCATAATTATAGGCAACTATAATTATGAGCGCTTTCTGAAGGAAGCAATAGATAGTGCGCTCAACCAAACATATCAAAATATTGAAGTTATTATTGTAGATGATGGTTCAAAAGATAAATCTCGGGAAATTATTAGTAGCTATGGTGAAAGAATAATTCCTGTGTTCAAAGAAAATGGTGGGCAGCCATCCAATTATAATGCAGGTTTTACAACTAGTCGAGGCGATATCATTTGCTTTCTAGATTCTGATGATATTTTTTTACCTCACAAAGTAGCGGAGGCTGTAAATATATTTGAATCTTATGAAGAAATTGCTTGGTGCTTCCACAGTGTCAGTTTAATAGATGAAAAGGGTAATCCTTTAAATCTCACTACTACACCAAACTACATATCTCGTGAATGTGATTTTCGGGCAAGGATTAAGGCTGGTAGAATGCCGCCTAATTTTCCTCCATCATCTGCACTGTGTTTCAGAAGATCGGTACTAGAGAAAATACTGCCTATGCCAACTACCAAAGCAACTCCGGGCAGTGACCATTATGTCAAGTTAATGGCAGCAGCCCTTAGCAAAGGTTTTATCTTGGGTAATGACCTAACATTGCAAAGAATACACGGTAGTAATATGGGAACTTTGAGAGGTAATGTACGATTCGTAAGAGTTAAAGAGTATACTTATACAGGTTTATGGATAAGACAAGAATTTCCATCCTTCAGAAGATTTGCTAATAAGTTAGTTTCTGGGGCAACTGCTTTTAATTGGATAACTGGGAATGATACTGAAAATATTAAAACTATCAAAAATTATCTATCTTCTAGTTCCATAGTTGAGAGATTGGATATTTACTTGCGAGCAGTATATTATTACGTAAATTCGCTAATTTTAGAACGCTAGTTCTGTATATTACTAATTTATAATTCTGAGTAGAAAAGTAGGAGAAAGCCAAATCAACAAACGCAAGTATAAATCTGAATTTGGAGATTATAACCATATATAATACTTTGAAAAATAGAGGTAAATTATGATTGAGTCAAATGCCAATTTTGGCATAGGAATACAAACGAAATACTACCTTTCGCAAATAGTTAAAAATTGTGTATCAGTAGCAAATTCACTTGCTTATGCAGGTAAAGAGTATAGCTGCCCTTGCTGTAAAGGCAATTTTCGGACATTCTTACCAGCAGGAATTAACAAAAGACCAAATGCGGAATGTCCCAAATGCTTCTCATTAGAAAGGCATCGTTTGTTGTGGCTCTATTTACATGACGAAACAAATTTGTTGAGTGAAAAACTGAAAGTTTTACATTTTGCACCAGAATTTCAACTCTATCGAGTCTTGCGATCGCTGCCTAATTTGGATTACCTGACTGCTGACTTATCAGCACCCCGTTCAATGGTTAATGTTGATGTTACAGATATGCCTTTTGCAGATAATTCCTTTGATGTCATTCTCTGCAATCATGTTTTAGAACACGTTCCAGATGACCACAAAGCCATGAAGGAACTTCATAGAGTTCTCAAACCTACTGGATGGGCAATTTTACAAGTTCCTCTCGATGCTACTCTTGAAAAAACCCTTGAAGATCCTAGCATCGTTTCAGAAGAAGACAGAATCAAGTTTTACGGTCAAAAAGACCACGTTAGGCAATACGGAAGAGACTATAAGAATCGGTTGGAAGCAGCAGGATTTAAAGTAAAAGTAGAAGATTATATCCAGAAAATAGGGACTGAATTAGCAGAAAGATACCGATTAATCAGTGAAGATAGCAATAGTGAAGATATCTATTTTTGTACTAAGTAAAAGCTGAACTTTTCTCCAGCATTTTCATACTAGTTGAGCAAAACATGAGATAAAAAATTACAATTAGGGTTTTGACTCAAGTATCGGATGCCACTAGATTAGGCATTTACGAAAAAACGCATATTAAATAAGCAGGAGAATTAATCATGCGCGTGGCAATTGTACGCAGGTTGCCAGGAGCATCCATCAGCATGGATGTTTATGCTGATGGCTTGGTAAGCGGACTCAAAACCGTCCGTCCCGATTGGGAAATTGTTGAATTAACTCCAAAATCCTACTCTCTTGGTAACAAAAGTTCCTGGTTCAAAGGAGTACATAAATACTACGAGCGCTACTGGCATTACCCTGCTATTATCAAACACCAAAAGGCAGATATATTTCACATCATCGATCATAGTGATGGTCACATCACTTACTGGCTTAAAAGCACAGGTAAACCTATTGTTGTGACATGCCACGATTTAATTAACTTCCTGCAACCTGAAAATATTCAGGAAGGTTCTCGTCTAAGCTTCTTTAGTACAGCCTTTTGGAAATTTGCGGTTAAAGGGATACGCCTGGCAAACCACATTATTACCGTCTCTGCACATACCGCCAAAGATGTCAGACAAATTTTGGGATTGGAATCAGAACGTTTAACAGTGGCTCCCAACGCAGTTGATCCTAGTTTTTGTCCTCTGCCAGCCGCAGAAATTCAAGCTTTTCGCCAGCAACATCAAATTTCACCACAGACAATTTGTCTGCTTAATGTTGGTTCCAATCAACCCCGCAAAAATATTTTTACTATTTTACGAGCTTTGGCTGTTCTCAAAGCTAAAGACGTATCTGTGCATCTGTTTAAAACAGGTGCAGACTTTAATAGTGAGCAAAAAATATTTATTCATACTCACAAGTTAGAAAATAATATTACCTATCTGGGCAAACCAGACAATGCTACTTTAGTGCAAATCTACAATGCTGCTGATATTTTGGTGTCACCTTCATTGTACGAAGGTTTTGGCATCACAATTTTAGAAGCAATGGCTTGCGGAACGCCAGTAATCACCTCGAATACCACTTCTCTACCAGAGGTTGCAGGCGATGCTGCGATCTTGGTGAAACCAACGGATGTAGAAGCGATCGCTGATGCTGTTATCCGCCTCAACAGCAACCCTGACTTTCGTCAGGAATTAATTGACAAAGGACTTACCAGAGCAAAGTCCTTCACATGGGAAAAAACAGCAGAACAGGTGGTTTCCGTCTACGAAACTTTATGAGGAAATTTGTATGATATCAGCCCAACCCACTAATAATGCTCAGCGCCCAAAGGTTCTCATTTCTGCCTACGCTTGCAGACCTGGCATGGGTTCTGAACCTGGGGTTGCTTGGAACATGGTACAGCAACTGGTCAAATACTGTGATGTATGGATATTTACTCGTGCAGACAACCGACCGTCCATAGAAGCTGAACTAGTCAAAAATCCAATTTCTGGACTGCACGTTGTTCACTGCGACCTACCCTCCTGGGCAAGATGCTGGAACTATAAAGGCAAAGGAGTACAAATTCATTACTATCTCTGGCAAATTATCGCTTATTTTGCTGCTCGTAAACTGCATCAAGAAGTGAACTTTGACCTCATACATCATGTGACTTACGTCAAATATTGGTCGCCTAGTTTTCTCTCACTTTTACCAGTGCCATTTATTTGGGGTCCCGTTGGGGGAGGGGAATCTGCGCCCAAGCCATTTTGGCAAGATTTCGGCTGGCGCGGTAAAGTTTACGAAATTTTGCGAAGTTTGGCTCACAGACTGGGTGAAATCGATCCGTTTACCCGTTTGACTGCGCGGCGGAGTATTTTAGTGCGGGCGACAACTGAGGATACAGCCAAGCGGCTGTATCAAATGAGAGCAAGCAATGTAGAGGTATGTTCCGCGATCGCTATATCACAAGAAGAAATTGAGCGCTTTGCCCAGTGTGCTAAGCTAAAAAATTCCCCAGTACGGTTCATTAGTATAGCAAGACTGCTGCATTGGAAAGGACTTCATTTGGGAATGCAAGCGTTCGCCACAGCAGATTTACCTGATGATGCTGAGTATTGGATTTTGGGAGAAGGGCCTGAAAAAAAAAGATTGCAAGCCTTGGCAAAGAAACTTAATGTTGCCCAGCGAGTTAAATTTTGGGGACAGTTGTCTAGAGATGAAACCTTAAGTAAACTCAGCGAGTGTCATGTATTGCTTCATCCTAGCCTACATGATTCTGGGGCATTGGTTTGCTTGGAAGCAATGGCGGTAGGTCGCCCAGTGATTTGTTTAGATTTAGGAGGCCCTGCTGTCCAGGTGACTGAAGAAACTGGTTTAAAGATACCAGCTCAAACCCCAGAACAGGTAGTAAGTAGTCTAGCTGATGCAATCAGCTGCTTGGCTAAAGATTCAGAACTGCGATCGCACATGGGACAAGCAGGACAAAAGCGAGTTCGCGAATTCTATAGCTGGGAAGTAAAAGGTCAGTATATAGCCGAGCTGTATCAAGAAATTCTCGCCAAAAACCAACAACCGCCATTGGCAGAACATAACATGCATCTACTTAACAGAAAAATTTAGACTTTTAAATGCGCTCCCAGGTGTTTACTTTCCAGATATATTAGGTGTAATCCCTGAAGAGATATTTATTGAATACTTTTACTTGATTTAAGGATTTTCACGGGAATGCGTATTCTCAGCGTACATAACCGCTATCAAATTCGCGGTGGTGAGGACGAGTCCCGCCAAGCCGAGGAAGGCTTACTGCGAGAAATGGGGCATGAGGTGGAAGTCTACGAAGAAAACAATGACCGCATCGCCACAATGAGTCCATTAGGTCTAGCATCCCGGACAATTTGGTCGCAAGAAGCTCATCAAATTATCAAACAAAGACTCAGAAAACAAACTCACGATATAGTACACGTACAGAATTTTTTTCCATTAATCTCCCCTTCTGTTTACTATGCAGCCAAGAATGAGGGAGTACCTATAGTTCAGACTCTGCGAAACTACCGTTTGCTTTGTCCCAATGCCCTGTTTTTTCGAGATGGCAGTATTTGTGAAGACTGTCTGGGTAAGTTTGTACCCTTACCTGGTGTAGTACACGGTTGTTACCGTGATAATCGAGTTGCCAGCGCCGCAGTTGCAAGTATGCTCATGGTACACCGTACCCTCCGCACCTGGACAAAAATGGTAGACATTTACATTACTTTGACTGAGTTTGCCCGTCAGAAGTTTATTGCCGGAGGTTTTCCCGCGAACAAAATTGTTGTTAAATCAAACTTCGTTCACCCTGACCCCAAACCAGGGCAAGGAAAAGGGGGCTATGCTTTATTCGTAGGGCGGCTATCTGTGGAAAAAGGTTTAGACACTTTAGTTGCAGCTTGGAAGCACTTACAAATCAAGCTTCCTTTAAAAATTATCGGCGATGGCCCTTTGGCTGGCCACCTGGCTGAGAACAGCAAGAATATGCCTCACATTGAATGGCTTGGCCGCAAACCCATGTCAGAAGTTTATGACCTTATGGGTGAAGCAATATTTTTAATCTTTCCCTCCAACTGGTACGAAACCTTTGGTCGAGTAGCTGTAGAAGCCTTCGCGAAAGGAACACCTGTAATAGCCGCAGAGATTGGCGCAATTGCTGAACTTATAGACCACCAACGCACTGGGCTAAAATTCATACCGGGCAATCCAAAAGATTTAGCAGCGAAAGTTGAATGGCTTTTAACTCATCCAAAAGAATTGAGTCAGATGCGCCAAGAAGCACGAAGTGAGTATGAAGCAAAGTATACAGCTAAACAGAACTATTACAAATTGATGGAAATTTACGAATTAGCCTGTAGCAATTAATCTATTGTCGCGATCGCAGTTATGTTGATTAAAAATTCCTTTCTCTTACTGCTAGCCTTTGCCAGCGCTTTTTTTGTGCGAGTGTTAACATCAGTTGGTATCCCTTCCTTTATTAATTTTGCACATTTTATTCTCATTCCTGCTGTTGCTGTATATACAGTTGTACAAACTCGAACTAAAATTCGAGTTTATGCAGTCTTAGATTTGCTAGCAGGCTTAATGATTATGTTGGCAGTTGTCATCGCTAGTGCGATGCTCAATAAAGCTGGGATAATTAATATATTTATAGATTATTTACTGCGTGCTGAATGGTTTATATTTTTGTTAGCAATTATTAGTATCACTCCCTCTGAAAAAAGTTTAACAACTCTTCGTTATTGGTTACTAAGTTTTGCTTTTATTAATATTTTATTTGCCTATGTCCAGAAGTTTATTTTGCGCTGGGGTGAAGGAATGCCTGCGCCTGGTGACTTCATTACTGGAGTGTTTCTCGGACAAGGTGCAGGTTGTGATGTTTCCTCTGGAGTATCAGTAATTTTTGCTATTTATTATTTCTTCAATAATAGCAATGGCAGAAAAACTAATTTATGGATAAAAATTGCTGTAGTTTTAGTTGCTATTATTCATCTTTTTATTACTGATGCTAAATCCAGTTTCATAATATTTTTAGTTTCTTTAGTATTACTAATGTTAACAAAATTAAAACTAGATAACAAGAGTTTTACTTTAGTAGTACAATATTCGTTAATTTTGATAGTTTTTTCGGGTGTGCTTTACTGGGCAGCCCACACTATTGCTCCAGGTCTACTAACTTTTTCAGACCCAAGCCAGAGACAAGATGGCTTTGACCTCAAGTTTTCAGTATTTTCCATTTTTCCCTCTTTCTATAAATCGCCTTTAAACTGGCTGCTGGGATTAGGTCCAGGACACACAGTTGGTAGATTAGGAGGATGGATGCTCAGAGACTACGCAGATCTGTTAGAACCTTTAGGTGCCACAATCCATCCTGCTTCTCAGGCAGTTTGGGAGGCAGTGCGTTCAACCTGGATAGGCGATCGCAGCCGCTTATGGTCACCATTTTTTGGTTGGGCGGGAATTTGGGGAGATTGGGGTTTATTGGGTGTCGCCGGTTATGTGTATCTCCTGTTCATTACTTGGAGGCGATTTTGTATAAATGATGCTTCTAAATGGATTCTACTTTCTATACCTATCTTTGCATGTATTTTTACTCAAACCGAGGAACCAGGTTACGTACTCTCCGTAGCCGCGATTATTGGTTTGCAATGGCAAGAACACCAAATGGAGCAACAGAAGATTCGGCGATCACATCTTCAAAACTTACACTTAAGTCCAAATTTGCACAGATTGCCAGAACTTAACTGAAATTAATTCTTATCTTTTGTAAACAATAACCAGCGTAGAAAACATTGAAAATACAAAAATTTGTTTTCCAAGCGTTCCCTCACTCTAATCTGATAGACTGTTCTGGCCATCACTTTTTTTTGCGGATAGTCTTTACTCAAAAGCTCTTGACATATCGCTGAGCCTAGAGAATTTACTTCTGAATCTGCTGCAATTTGTTTTAAAACATCCGCTGGTAAGGTTATTCCTGCAAAATGATGAGCTAAGAAAAGACCGATAAAAAGCATTCTTTTACAGTCAAATTCATTAGCTTGTTGGATGAGTTTTTGCCAATTAATTTCCTTAGTAATGCGGATGAGTTGAGCGATATCGAAAGGCCAGCTTAGTTTTTGCCAACGATGTCTAGATCCGTGCACGCATAGAATTAGCAGCCAATCTTCTAGTGGTAGATAAGGTACAGTCAAACCAGCAAAGGAAAATGGCTTCAGGTTTTTCCAAAAGTGCTTAGGTTCTATTGGGGATGTATATTCTGGTGTAATTCGCCAGTGGACTTCTATTAAAATACCTTTGTCAAGGTCTATAAAGTCATAAGTATGTCCACCTTTAGATTTCAGATAGGCGATTTCCTCTGGTTCAGTCATTTCAACCTTTGGTCGATATCCTTGAGCAAGCAGCACTTTTTTGACCTTTAAAACATCTTGCTGCTGAACTATGATATCTAGATCGCAAAACTCTCGCAGTCCAACATTACCGTATAACGAGGTAGCCAATACTGGTCCCTTATATGGAACGGCTATTATTTCTTGCTCTTGTAACAAACCTAGAATTTTGACAAGTTCTCCAGCTAATAGCAAACTGCGTTGAGTATTTGCGTAGAAAAGTTGTCGGAGTAGATTGAGAGCATCTTTAGGAACAGTCTCTGGTGCGATCGCATTCAGGTTTGTATACAAAAGAGGCATTAACCCGTTTTTATATGCATAACTGATTACAGCTTGCCAGTCTATGTTTTCTTGTTGAATTAAAGTTTTAATTAGTTGTGCGTCAGCTTCATCTATCTCGTTACGCGCACAGCACAGAATCAGCTGCATTTCCGGACGAACATCTATGCCTAATATTTTGGTTTGAGGTTTTGTTAGAGTTGGCATTTTGATAATTAGCTGTATTACTTAAGTGTGTTTTATCTATGGACGTTGCTGAATCGAGGTATGAATTTTGTAGAAGTAATTCATGAATTGCTTCTACGGCAGTAGATTGTAAATCTCATGTTAACAGTTTCATACTTTCAATCAGCAACACCTATCTACGATCGGTGTGTGTGCAAGGATGATATTTTTAATTCTTCAGCAGACTCTATCTTCTGTGATGGTTATTTTTTATCTCCCATTGCCAAGTAGCTACCGTACACATGCAATAAAGGAAAATAGTAGCCAAGATATCGTGAAACCTTACCACTACCATAGACTTTTATGCGAGAAAAGCCTATCATCTTGAGCTTCCATTTCAACGCATCATGAAAATGCTGGGAAACATGACTTTCATCATCTAAAACGCTTTCACCGCGAATTTTTTTCTTGATATCTAGAGGATTGGGAGTTGTGAGCAAAAATCTACCCCCAATCTTCAAAACTCTAAATACCTCCGCCAGAGTCTTGTCAACATCTATTGGATATAAATGTTCAATAAATTCTCCGGCGACAACCACATCAAAAGTGCGATCGCCACAAGGAATATTTGTTGATAAACCGTGAATGCCTTCTTGATAAGCTTGGCTAGGTAGCCGTTCTAACCTATCTTTAACACAATCGAGTCCAGAAATTTGCAAACTTTGATTGAGACTTTTTAAAACTTGACCACCTTTGCCAGTATTGCATCCTATATCAAGGACAGTACGTACATTGGCAGGAAGAAAGTGATAAAACTGGCGATAGCGTTCTTCTGTAAAAGGGTCACGTTCGCTAACGACCTGTTGTAAATTTAGTTCCTCATACTTAAGCATGATTGACACCTCTAAATAACACTTCGTAAGCAAAAGACCTTTTAATTACTTTTTCAAAACTAGCTAATTTCTAAACAATTCCACTTTCCATTACCGGGCTGGCACTAGATTCCATTTGTGCTTTCCAAGATTGGGCATACAGACCATCTAAAGCTAGCAATTGATCGTGGCTACCAGATTCGACAACCTGACCATCACGCATTACATGAATAATGTCTGCCTGCATTGCCAAAGTGAAGCGATGGGTAATCACAATTGCCATACGACCTCTGGCCAAAGTGCGGAAACGTTCTAACCAATCGTATTCGGCCCAGGGGTCCATAGCGCTAGTCGGTTCATCTAAAATCACGATTTGAGCGCGTCTAAAAAATGCCCGCGCTAGTGCCAAACGCTGCCATTGACCACCACTTAAATCGGTTCCCTCTGGAAACAACTTACCTAACATGCTCTGATAACCCAAGGGTAAGCGCATAATTTTATCGTGGATACCCGAGGCTTTTGCAGCTGCTTCAATCTCTGCTTGATTGAATTCTGCTGAGATATCACCCAAAGCGATATTTTCTCCAGCACTGGTGTGGTAGTGAATTGGAGATTGGAACAAAACAGTAATTAATCTGCGAAATTCTTGCACAGCAAAGTCACGCACATCAATGCCGTCTAGTTCAATTCTTCCCGACTCAGGGTCATAAAAACGGCACAAAAGCTTAATGAGAGTACTTTTTCCAGCACCATTATCACCAACGATCGCCACTATTTTCCCAGCTGGAATCGTCAAGTTAAAATTCTCTAACACAGGTTCCGTACTACCGGGGTAACGGAAAGTAACCTGCCGAAATCTAATTCCCTGTTGGGGTTTTACGGGTACGGCGATGGGTTTGGCAGGATCGACAATTTTGGGCTGGATCTGTAAAAACTCAAACAAGTTACCAATAAACAAGCCATTGCGATAAATTTTTCCCAGATTGCTTAGTAATTCCTTGACAATACCTTGTCCCTGATTGAATGCCTGGTAAAACAGAGCTAGATCCCCGAGAGTGAGAATACCTAGTAATACTTGCCGCCCCATCCAAGCTAACGCCCCACCAGTAATAATCAGTGCGACGATCGCAGCAACAAAGCGACCTAAAGTTTGTAATTTTAATAACTGAAATTGTTCCTTGACAAGTCGTCGGCGCAAACTCCGATAAGACGACTGGAAATAATTCGCAAAGTCAAATAACCGTACTTCCGCCGCTGTAGAACTGTTTGTGAGCAAATAGTCATAATACATTAACCAGCGGCGATCAGTTGTTGTCCGCTGTGACCATTGATATTGAATTTTGCTGAGATACATTAATACATAGAATGCCGGTAAAGCACTGATGATTAAAATTGTGGGTAGCCATAGCCCGTAGGGAAGCAAGATTGCTGCCATAGCAAACAATGTGATGCTGTTTTGCAGCAAAGTGCCCGCGCTTTCTAGTAATGCTAGCGATCGCCCACTTGCCCCTTCCCGTGCCCGATTAAGTTTGTCATTATACTCAGAATATTCATAAAAGCCATAATCCACAGTCACTGATTGTTTGTGAATCAAATCAGTGATATAGTCCCCTACCAATTCTGATTGAGCAGTGCGAATCCATTCACCAGAACTGTTCAAAAACTCTCCTACTAGCATGATGCCCGCCATCAACGCCACTGGCATGAGAATCTTCTGAATACTTGCCGCAGAAATACCACTGCCAGCAACTACGACTAGATTATCAACTACCTGTCGGGTGAGAGTAATGGAGATAGCTGGAAGCAATCCTTGCACCAGTAACATCACCATCCAAGCGATAGTCCAGTAACCAGATGCCGCCCAGACAAGGCTGAGAGTTTTTATTAAATCGCTTAGTAAAGTATTTGCACTACGAAGTTTGCTCTTCAAGATATCAAAACCCTGCAAATTCAATCTTTGGTGGCTAAGGAATAACTAGAGGAAGTTTGATCGACGTTCCTGCTATCATCTTGTGCTGTCAGTTGGGCAATATCATCTTCAACTAACTTCACTAAATCTGGTAAATCTTCCAAAGAAGGTTTACGAGTAAAACGACAGAAACTTACACTTTGAATTAACTGAGTACAAAGATGTAAATGGCTAGTGACAAATTCCTTCTCTGTTAATAAGTTCATGGCGCGGGTATGACGCACCAGTTCCACAAAGGCTTCTTGGGGCTGGATTTTGGTAATCGCATGCTCACTTCCCTTATCCAACACGTAAATCCGTTGTAGTGGTAGCGGAGTTTGCTGGAAACCACTAGTAAATTTGTAAGATAGTTTTGGCGCGTTTTGGTAAATTGGCGATAAGCTTTTGGTATCGTGTCCCAAACAACTTAAGGCTTCTGGAAACACTTTAAACTGAGGATAGGCAGGAAAAACTATCGCCTGCCTTCCTTCAAGTTGGATGGGCAGTACATCATCTGTTAAAACAGAGTAGCCGTGATTGTGAAAAGCTGTTGCCAAGGTGGACTTTCCCCAACCGGAACCACCCATAAACGCTACACCTTTGTTGTTGATGTCAATACAACTAGCATGTATAACTAGGAGTCCCCTCTGTCGCAGCAGTACGCACAATACAGGGCCTAGAAGTAGAGTGCGAATAAGCGCCTCGTCTACACCCGGTACAGTATTGATAACTATTTCCCGTCCGGAGTGAATAAAAAACTTACCTACTTCTGGTATTTCCCCCAAAAAACTTTTGCCACTCTCGTATTGCGTTGCGATCGCATCATCTATATTGCCAAACCGGACGATCGCATCTGGCTCACCCTCAGTTTCAATCAATTCAGGAAATTGCAATTCGGAAGCTATGCACAAGTTGTAGGCTTTATAAAATTTCATATCCTGACTTTTTTAAATTGCGATCGCAAAAGAGATTTGCTCCAAATTCACCAAACATCTTGTGTTCGTTAAATTACACTCCTAGATAGTAAATCAGCGTAGATATCTTGCACCCTTCTTAACAAGAGTCAGGGGCGGGTAATTTTCGTTACCAGGTTCAACCTGGTAACGAGATTTTGGAGGCTTTCCTTCAACAAGAAAAACATCTGCTACTAGTACTTCACCGTATTAATTTTGACAGTTTGCCATTTTTCAGATGACTTTTTAACAAAGCTTTTCAGAAAAAATTTATCTGTCATCATCTCTGTGGTGTTGTACTAGTCTATTATTTACAAAAGCAGAAGTTTTACATTCTGCATTAGTCCAGTTGAACTACCACAGAGACAATCCATCAAGTTGGTGTTGTCTCTGTGTCCCTTTCACTAAATAGTTTCTACAGCTTTAATCCCAAGATTTGGCTGATAGAACTATTTATTTACAATTCCCCAATCCACCTCCTTGACCATCGCAGAATACATCCCTTGAACCGAGGTCATTACCATCAGATACAGCATTGCCAGAGAAAAACAAAAAATCTTTCCTGGATTCACCACCAAGAATTTGTGTAATCTCGGTAACATCTCCGTGAAAAGTCAGTTGGGGAGCGCTGTATGGATTTTTCATGATATGTCTCCTGATTTTGAGTGTAAATTGATGTAGTTTGTAGACGGTAGTGCCCCATGCTTGGACTTACGGTGTAGCCTAAGGGTGATAAATACCGCTATATCTAAAACCACAGCCTGCCAAGAAGTGGAATTTACAATATTTTTTTTAGTAGTGATGTATAAAAATTCCAAGCTACATCTTGCCAATCTCAAAGATTGGCAAGGTCACATGCTGAGTTTCAAGTTGAAAACTCAAAATGAGTGCTAAAACACCAATTTAGTGTTAGAACTGAAAGCTGAGAAAACAGATTAATCTTGACTTAGAAACACTAAAATTTTGTTGCTCCAACTCAAAAAAATCGCTCTCTGGGATTGGTGAATTGGTGTTTTAGCAAATTGGTCAGAAGCCTGAGGTTATAGGTTTATATGATCTACTTCTTTGGGCACTTCTCTGGTAGACCGTTCTCATCGCACCTGAACAGAATACCGTCTACAGAACCCGTACCGCCAGTAAGACTAACGGTTCCGTTGGGGGAGGAAGCATTTCCACTGAAGAATAAGAAATCTTCTCGTTTACTAGTACCAAACATTTGGGTAATAGCTTCTACACTGCCATGAGTAGTGAGTATGGGTGTGCTGTAGGTTTTTTTCATGATTTGAACTCCTGTTCTGTGAGATTTAGCCGATTAAAATTGAGGTGGTGTTCCTCGCTGCTTGGACTTACGGAGTGACTTAGTAGTTCTAATCCACAACCTGCCAAGAATTTGGACTTAAGGAATGACTTTTTTGTAGTCAATCCACAAAGCTAGGCTAACAGCCTGCCAAACTGCCATACAGTCATCGTCACTAACTTGGTTTCCTGCTGAGATCATCCGTTGATAAGCTGCTTGCAGGAAATCTAAGTTAATGTATTTTTCCAGATGCTTAACTTTGTGGGACATCACCTGATCGAGAATTTGGCGATCGCGGTTGAGTAACCCATCGTTAAAATTTGGCGACATATTTGTTTTTCCACCACGCCACTGAATTTTTTCCGGAAGGATACCTGCTAAAGCACGACGCATCACCATTCGTCCCCATCCTTGGTATAACTTTTGCTCAGCGGGTAATGCTACACAAAATTCTATTAATCGCTTATCCATAAATGGATGGCGGGCTTCTAAAGAAAACATCGCCGCATATTGATCCATTTGTTCTAGAGTGTAGGCTAATATACCTTGATTTAAACTGCGCCAATGTTCTTCTTTTAACGTCAGCGGTGATTCGCGAGGAGGGTTTAACGTTTGAATTCGCTCATCTAGACGAATGCGTTCGGCAAAGTGATGGTTAACTAAGGGAGTCTCAGACAAAGAGGAATGAGAAGATGTTCTTTGTTTGTGCCCTCCCTTCCAAAATCGCTGTATTTGTTCCCAAATAGGTTTAATTCCGTGATAAATAATTAACAGTTTGCGTGAAGCACCAAAATGCTTGTGAATTAGTTGCACTGCTCTAGCAAATTCTATCCATCGCCACTGCTTGACTAAATCCCGCAGGAATGGTAATCCATAATGCCGAAACACTGCATATGGTGAAATATTATGGTGTGGTGCAATGGCTTTTGCTTCCTGAATGAGAGTTTGCCATTTTCCTTGGCGTCCCAATTCTGTCAATCTAGCTACACCATGACTGACTGTGGTGTCACCATCAAAACCATCAAGGGAAATCCGCAATCCTAATTCCTTGGCAGTGCAGTTCACTATCCAAGGATAGAAATGACTCGGCCCTAGTAAGGCTTCATCTTCATACTGAAAAATGCTATCTAGATTGGATAACGGGCCGAACTCATCACCATGAACGTAGTGAGGAATGAGTCCTCCCTGTTCTAATACAGCATTGATAAAAGGACGCTCATCACATTCAGTAATTTTGTCAAAAATACTTGATATGGTATGCAGTGGGGTTTTTCCAGTTTCCGCAAGTATATCCCGTGCCACACAGGTAACGGCAGAAGAATCTAATCCACCACTCAGGTGACTGACAACAGGGAAGGCACTACGCAAACGACAACGTACCGCTTCTGTGAAGATTTGCCGAAATTCCTCTGCGTAAGCTTCGTTGGAAGCTAAGCGAATCTCCCGGTGCAAATCAAGTGACCAGTAAGACCATAACTGTATTCCTGATTGGCTGACCACCATACTGTGAGCAGGGGGAAGTCGCAAGATATCTTTATATGTAGTGATGGCTTTATCTTCCATCATCAATGCCAAATAATCGCCTATTCTGACCTCATTGAGTTGACGCGGTACTTGCGGTAAACAAAACAGTGCCTTAATCTCTGAGGCAAATACAAAGGCTTTGCCTGGCTGATGGTGGTAGTAAAAAGGCTTGACTCCAAAATGGTCTCTGGCACAAAAAAGAATTTGTTTTTGCTTATCCCAAATCGCAAAGGCGAAATCACCCAGTAGATGCTCTGGGCATTGCTCACCCCATTTTTGATAAGCGGCCAAGATGATTTGACTATCCGTAATTTTATCAGGCAATAAGTTAAATACTTGTAACTTATATAACAATTCTTCTCTATTATCTAAGCGAGCATCTGATGTAATCGCGAAATTATCACCTTGGTCAACAAAAGGTAACTTTTCTAGTAAAGACTCTGGTGTTGTCCACAGCAGGCGATGTGCGAAACCAACAGACTCTCCAACCCAAATATCTGCACCATCTGGGCCTCGATGTGCCAAGACATCTACCATCTTCTCTAGATATTTGCGATTTACAGGACAACCATCAAGATGGTAAGTTCCCATGATGCCACTCATAGTTTCACTCCTTCTAAGGATGGCAACGGGATAAAGCGGTAAAGATCCGAAAGATTACCGATTACAACTCTTCCCTGATGCTCAATCCAAGCATGAGCTTCTAGTTTTCCTGAGTCTGCTTTGGCAACACCAATACGGAGTTGTGGTGCGTATCCGTACTGGTTCATAAGTACATGGGTAGTCAAGGCACGAGCCAGACACTTGACACCAGGCATGTAGCGAGTTACAGCGTTAACAGCCCAAATAATTTTGCTTAGGGTGACTTGATTGGGAGAATGCGATCGCTTACTTAGCTGATTAATTTTCTCTAACAGCTTTAACAGGTTTTTAAAGGGTAACAACCACAGCCCTAGCCTGATACTACCTAGTAAGATGAAGGTTGTGACTAAAAGGTTGCGTTCTCCAGCCCCTAGCCTGAGTAACTTATGCAGCCGTCTCATTCGTGACATTGATTAATTCCGCACCAAACAAGTCTTCTAGCAATGCGATCGCATCGCGCTCGCACTGTTCAGCTTCAACTTCATACTCTTCCAGTAGAATCGCCGTGATGTCTTTCACAGTCTTTGGTTTTTGAATCAAATTCCAGATCCGCGCTCCTACCTCATTCAAACCATGATAAGTACCCGACTTGATATTGAGAATTACTGCTTCGCCGCCTAGATCGGAAGAGATTTGCTCAGCAGATGCTACTACTATTGAATCTTTTAAGATGTTACGCTCCAGTGTTTTTGAGTTCATATTCTCTACAATTTCCTTTGACTATTTAACTGACTGTGCAGGGAGTACTGTATAAACTAACAATCCTATTCAGTGCTTATCCGGATGCTTTTGTCAAAAATGTGAAAAATTTTCCCAAGCTTGGCGCGACACACGTAGCTGTATATTGTTGATTTTATTTGTAAACATCTAAAAATGCGAACATCAAAATAGTGTTTAAATTGCTACTAGGTAAGTAAAAAATTGAATTTGACAAGTCTAGTCACTAGAATTTTGCAGTCGGTGATTTCAGCAAATATGTACTGAAACAGTGGCGTTGCTGAATCAAGATATGAATTTACAATTCACGGGTATGTAGAGACGTAGCAATGCTACGTCTCTACAATGATTTGGCATCGAACTACAAAAATGTATGCACACATAATTCATGACCAAATTCAGCAACGCC
>NZ_JACAEU010000183.1:0-13282 GCF_013388695.1 Fischerella sp. | reverse complement strand
TATCCCAAACAACGCATAGCTTTTATACTAGAAGACACTCAAGCGCCAGTGTTGCTAACTCAAGCATCTGTTGTAGAGGCAATAGCGCAACACACAGCTCAAGTCATTTGTTTAGATACTGATTGGCATCTAATCGCCCAACAAAGCCAGGAAAATGTATCCTCCCGACTAACTACTGACAACCTCGCTTATGTCATCTATACCTCTGGTTCTACAGGCAAACCTAAAGGTGTGCAAATTCCCCACAGGGCTCTGAGCAACTTTTTGTACTCCATGATGCAAACCCCAGGGTTAACATGCGAAGACACATTACTAGCAGTCACTACTTATTCGTTTGATATTGCCGCATTAGAACTATTTCTACCAATCATAGTAGGCGCTCGCTTGGTAGTCGCCAGTCGGGAAATTGTTTCAGACGCAACGCAGTTGGAAGCTTTACTGATAGATTCAAAAGCTACAGTTATGCAAGCCACACCTGCAACATGGCAATTACTTTTGGCAGCAGGTTGGGATGGCGATCGCCTATTCAAAATTCTCTGTGGTGGCGAAGCTTTACCCGGACACCTAGCAAATCAATTACTCGAGAGATGTGACTGTTTGTGGAACATGTACGGCCCGACCGAAACCACTATTTGGTCAGCTACTAGCCTGGTAGAAACTGTCAACAACACTGTACCAATTAGTAATCCAATTGCAAACACGCAGCTTTATATCCTCGACCAATATCATCAGTTAGTGCCTGTAGGTGTAGCAGGTGAATTGTGTATAGCTGGAGAAGGACTTGCAAGGGGCTATTTCCACCGTCCTGATTTGACCGCAGAAAAATTTATCCCCAATCCCTTTAGCAATAAATCAGCACGTCTGTACAAAACAGGAGATAAGGCACGTTATTTACCAAATGGAGAGATAGAATACATTGGTCGGATTGACAATCAAGTCAAACTGCGTGGTTTCCGGATTGAACTCGGAGAAATCGAAACACTGATCGGCCAACACCCAGGAGTACGAGAAACTGTGGTTGCGCTTGATTGTTCAAAAGCACAAGCAGATTCTCAACGAATTGTCGCCTATATAGTTCCCCAAAAAGAACAAACCCCAACGATTTCTGAACTACGCACTCTGTTAGAGGCAAAGTTGCCAAACTACATGGTGCCAGCAGCTTTTGTCATGTTGGAGGCACTCCCGCTAACACCTAATGGTAAGGTTGACCGTAAGGCACTACCTGCACCTGATACAGCGCGTCCTGAATTGGAGGCGGTTTATCAGCCACCTCAAACTGAAGTAGAACAAACTATAGCTGATATTTGGCAAAAATTACTTCAACTTGAAGACGTAGGAATTCATGATAACTTCTTTGAACTTGGCGGTCATTCATTGCTCTTGGTTCAAGTTCATAGCAAGTTGCGTGAAGCATTTAAAAGAGATTTATCTGTTCTAGACCTATTTAGATATCCGACCATAAACTCTTTAGCAAATTATTTTAATCAAGTCAAAAATCAACAACCATCTCCTGATATGATGGCTAACATCGCCGAGAAAATTGCAGATGGTAAAGCTCAACAAAGAAAACGTCTGCGAAAAATCAAATCTTTTGAAAATATTTAGGATTAATTGAAATAAATTAGTATTCCGACAGCATCAAATTATCTCAAAATCGTGAAAGAAAACGTCTGCGAAAAAGCAAATTTCTTGAAAATATTGAAGGAATAATTAAAGAAATGAATATTCCGACAGCATCAACTTCTATCAATGGTTCAGAAATAGCAATTATTGGATTAGCAGGAAGATTTCCTGGAGCCAAAAACATTGATGAATTCTGGAATAATCTTCAAAATGGCATAGAATCAATCTCTTTTTTCAGTGATGAAGAACTGTTGGAATCAGGAGTAGATGCAGAGGTTCTAAGTTACCCTAATTATGTTAAGGCAAATGCTGTAATAGAAGATGCAGAATTATTTGACGCTTCTTTTTTTGGATTCAATCCCAGAGAAGCAGAAATTACCGATCCGCAGCACCGCATTTTTTTAGAGTGTGCATGGGAAGCTTTAGAAAATGCGGGATATAAATCTGGAATAGAGAAATGTTCAGTAGGTGTTTTCGCTGGAGCTGGCTTAAACGGCTATTTACTCAACGTTTATTCAAATCAAAAGATTATCTCAGTAGATGAACAACAACTAGCAATAGCTTGTGATAAAGATTTCCTTTCTACACGTACTTCCTATAAACTTAATCTCACTGGACCTAGTTATACAGTTCAAACTGCCTGCTCGACATCCTTAGTCGCCATCCATTTAGCTATCATGAGCTTGTTGAATGGCGAATGTGATATCGCTTTAGCTGGTGGCGTTGCCATACATGCAGAAAGAAAAGCTGGATATCTGTACACAGAAGGCGGAATAATGTCTCCTGACGGACACTGCCGTGCATTTGATGCTAATGCACAGGGAACTGTGGGGGGCGAGGGTGTAGGCATTGTAGTGTTGAGGCGATTAGAGGATGCTCTTAGCGATCGCGATCGCATTCATGCTGTAATCAAAGGTTCAGCTATCAATAATGATGGTTCATTCAAGGTTAGCTATACAGCACCCCGCATCGACACCCAAGCAAAGGTAATTAGAACAGCCCAATTAGTAGCCGAAGTAGAGCCTGAGAGTATTACTTATATTGAGACTCACGGGACAGGGACAGCTTTAGGAGATCCCATTGAAATTGCTGCTCTCACACAAGCTTTTCAGACAAGTACCCAAAAGAAAGGATTCTGCGCCATTGGTTCCGTCAAAACCAATATTGGGCATTTGGACACTGCGGCTGGTGTGGCGGGATTAATCAAAACTGTCTTAGCCCTTAAGCACAAACAAATACCTCCAAGCTTACACTTTACTTCGCCTAATCCCGAAATTGACTTTGCCAACAGTCCTTTCTACGTCAATACCACACTTGCTGAATGGCAAACCAATGGCACTCCCAGACGTGCGGGAGTTAGTTCCTTTGGATTAGGGGGAACCAATGCCCATGTAATTCTGGAAGAAGCCCCGGTTGTAGAAGCTTCCAGCCCCTCTCGCTCTTGGCAATTATTGATGCTATCTGCCAAAACCAGTTCAGCGCTAGAAACGGCTACAACAAATTTAGCTAATTATTTCCGAGAACATCCCGATTTAAACCTTGCCGATGCAGCTTACACATTGCAGGTTGGGCGAAAAGCTTTCGACTATCGGCGTATGGTTGTCTGCCGAGATATCCAAGATGCTGTCAACGCACTTCAAGAACCAAAGCGAGTTATCACCAGTACTCAGAAAACTCAGCAACGCCCTGTTGCCTTTATGTTTTCTGGATTGGGAACTCACTACATTGATATGGCTCTTGAACTTTACCAAACTGAGCCAATATTTCGCGACTGTGTTGACCAATGCTGCGAACTCCTCAAACCCCACCTTGGTTTAGATTTGCGAGATGTCTTGTATCCCAATAGAAACAGCTCAAATGGCAGCAAGCAAAAACAAAATACTCAATCGACTGGGCTAGATTTGCGAAAAATGTTAGGTCGTGGGGAGGAACAAGCAGATGTCGCCACTCAAAAGCTGAATCAAACCATTCTTACTCAACCAGCTATATTTGTCATTGAATATGCTTTAGCTCAGTTGTGGATATCGTGGGGAATTCGTCCTACGGCAATGATTGGCTACAGCATCGGTGAATATGTAGCAGCAACTCTAGCTGAAGTTTTGTCTCTGGAAAATGCTTTAACCTTGGTAGCTAAAAGAGCGCAAATGATTCAAGAGTTGCCTGAAGGGGCAATGCTGGCAGTTCCGCTTTCAGAGTCAGAGATACAACCTCTCCTGAATGAAAAAATCTCTATGTCTGCAATCAACGGGTCATCATTGTGTGTGATTGCAGGTGCCACAGATGCTGTGAAAGAATGGGAGCGACAATTGAGCCAACAGGGTTTAGTTGGTAGACGTTTGCAGACTTCTCATGCTTTTCATTCTGTCATGATGGAGGCGATCGCACCAGCCTTTGGCGATTTAGTCAAAACATTTAGCCTCAAACCTCCGAAAATTCCTTATGTTTCTAACGTCACCGGAACTTGGATTACAGCAGAGCAAGCAACAGATCCCAGTTATTGGGTGAAGCACCTCTGTCAAACAGTACGCTTTGCTGAGGGATTGCAACAGTTATGGCAAAAAGACAATCCGATTTTATTAGAGGTTGGCCCTGGTCAAGCATTGATTAGTTTCGCATCGCAATGTATAGAAAGTAACGATAAAACTCAATTGGTGATGCTCGCTTCCCTGCGGCATTCCTACGAGCAACAGTCAGATGTCGCATTTTTAATGAATACATTGGGTCGCCTTTGGCTGGAAGGGGTAGAAGTAGATTGGTCTGGTTTTTATACCAATGAACAACGCGATCGCATCCCTTTACCGACGTATCCTTTTGAACGTCAGCGTTACTGGATTGATGCCAATACTGAAGCTAATTTGGCTACGCGATCGCAGCAAGAATTACACAAAAAACCGAATATTGCCGACTGGTTTTACGTTCCCTCTTGGAAACGCTCTCCCCATATACCATCAAAATCAGATCAAAAGCTATGTTGCTTAGTCTTTGTTGATACTAGTGGAGTTGGTTCACAAGTTGCCAAACAGTTGGAATTACAGGGTCATTATGTCATCACTGTGACAATTGGAGAGCAGTTTACCAAGTTAGGCGAATGTCCTACGGACAGGCTGCGCCAACGCGCTTACGCAATTAATCCCCAAACAAGTAGTGACTATGATACCTTGCTCGAAGAACTTAGCAGATTGGATTTAAACCCAAATGCGATCGCGAAGCGTCCCGTATGGCATTTCGCTCACTTTTGGAGCATTACACCAAATGATACTTTGCCTAGCCATGAGCCAGTAAAACAAACAGAATCATCGCATCAGTTTTTTGAAGATAGCCAAAATTTGGGTTTCTGGAGTTTGTTATTTCTAGCGCAAGCATTGGGAAGACAGAATATTACCGATGCTTTGAAGTTGATAGTTGTAACAAGTAACGTACATGATGTAACTGGCGAGGATAGTTTATGTCCTGAAAAAGCAACAATACTGGGGCCGTGTAAAGTAATTCCACAGGAATACGCTAACATCACTTGCTGTACTATTGACATAGTAGTTTCTTCTTCCAAAAACCCACCAGTACAGAAACTCATAAATCATCTTGTCACAGAAATTACTGCACAACAGACAGATAACACAATAGCCTACCGTGGTTATCATCGCTGGGTTCAAACTTTTGAGCCTGTGCGGTTAGATCAAAACATTGCAAGTAAAACTAACTTAAAAGAAGGAGGAGTTTACTTAATTACCGGGGGACTTGGTGGCATTGGTTTGGTATTGGCAGAAAACTTAGCGAAGACAGCACAGGCTAAATTAATTCTTATTGGACGAAAAGGGCTACCTGAACGCTCACAGTGGGAACAATGGCTAGCAACGCATGACAACCAAGATAGTGTTAGCCGTAAAATTGAGAAAGTGCTGGCACTTGAGAAATTAGGAGCTATTGTTCAAGTTAACAGTGCCGATGTAGCTAATCTTGAACAAATGCAAGCAGTAGTTGCTCAAGCGTTAGAACAATTTGGTCGTATTGATGGTGTCATTCATGCAGCAGGTATCGCCCCAGGTGGCATAATTCAACTCAAGACAAGGGAAATGGCAAACAGCGTACTAGCAGCAAAAGTTAGGGGAACGCTAGTACTAGAGGAAGTTTTAAAAAATTCCAATTTAGATTTCTTTGTGCTTTGTTCATCCCAAACTTCTGTCTTGGGACATTTTGGACAAGTAGATTACTGTGCAGCAAATGCTTTTCTTGACACATACGCTCATTATTGTGCTTGTAAATCGAATCAATTTCTAGTATCGATCAGCTGGAGTCCTTGGCAAGTAGGAATGGAAGTCGAGACTTTAGTACGAGATGAAATTAAGCAGATACATGAGGAAGCTAACTTAAAATTAGGAATTAAGCCTCAAGAAGGTATTGATGCTTTTCATCGAATTTTAGAAAGTAACTTGCCTCATATCGTTGTATCAACGCAAGATTTTCCAGCCTTAATTGAACGAAGTAAATCCTTCCAAGTGCAAGAAGAGTTGGCGCTATTAGAAGAGAAATTAGTTTCAGCAAATATTACTGTACTGAATCATCCTCGCCCTAATTTAGAGAATGATTACGTAGCTCCCCGTAACGAAGTTGAACAAAACTTAGCTGAAATTTGGCAACAACGTCTTGGGATAGATCAAATAGGCATTCATGATAACTTTTTTGAATTAGGAGGAGATTCTGTTCTCGCAATTCAAGTGGTTGCCAAAGCAAACAAATTAGGCTTAAAGTTAACAGCTCAACAAATGTTTCAGCATCAGACTATTGCTGAATTAGCAATAGCAGCATGTATGCTTGAAACTAAACAAACTGAAAATAGTTTACGAACAAAAGAAGTATATCTCACACCCATTCAGCATCGGTTCTTCGCTCAAAACCAGCCAAATCTAAATTCCTTAAACCAATCTTTATTGCTGGAGATACAACAAACATGCAATCTCAAGGTATTAGAGCAGGCTGTACAATATGTGATTCAATATCATGATGTATTTCGTCTGCGTTTTATTCAAAAAGAATCTGGTTGGCAACAAATTGAAGCTAATACCAATAATGTAGATTTAATGGTATACGAGCATGTAAATTTGTCTTCACTTTCAGAAAATGAGCAAAAAGATGCTTTAGAGTCAGCGATTATAGAAAGACAAAATAATTTCAACTTAAGTGAAGGTTCGCTTGTAAAAGTTGATTTTATTGAACTGCGATCGCAGAAAAATAGCTACCTATTAATTACTATCCACCATCTTTTAGTAGATGCAGTTTCTTGGCAAATTTTGCTAGAAGACTTGCAAACAGCCTATCAGCAACTCAACCAAGGTAAAGCAATACATTTGCCTGATAAAACCACTTCATTCAAACAATGGGCGCAGTGTATGCAAGAGTATGCTGAGACTTTAGAAATTATGCGGGAGCAAGACTACTGGTTGGCAAAAGCCCAAAAACCTTTCCTCAGTCTACCTGTTGACTATCCTGCAAGGGAAAATACAGGAGCTAACGCTGACATAGTATCAATTTCTCTAGATCAAAAAGAAACGCAAGCCTTATTAAAAAATGTCAATAAGGCTTATAATACCCAAATCAATGATGTTCTACTAACAGCGTTAGTCCAAGCTTTTGCAAAGTGGACGGGAGAACTGCAACTATGGGTAGATGTTGAAGATAATAGTCGAGAGAAAATCTTCAAAAATGTAAATGATATATCCTTGTCCCGTACAGTTGGTTTATTGACAACTTGCTTCCCTGCTATTTTGGATATAACAGAGGCTTCCGGTCAAGGAAATGCACTGGTAGCAGTTAAAGAATATTTGCGTAGCATTCCAAATAGAGGTACTGGGTATGATGTACTTCGCTATATAAGCGGTAATCAAGAAGTGAAGTCAAAGCTAAAATCCTTTCCCCAACCTCAAGTAAGTTTTAAATACTTAGGTAATTTTGACCCAGTGATTTCGCAGTCATCTTTATTTAATTTAGCTCAGCAGCCCGTTAAACTGAACCAAAGCCCAAGAGCAAATAGATTTTACTTATTGGAAATAAATGGAGTTATTGTTCAAGAACAGCTTCAATTAAATTGGATTTACAATACAGCGGTTCATCGTCGAGAAACAATTGAAACATTAGCTTCAAATTTTATTGAAGCTCTGCGAAACATTATTGCTCACTGTCAATCTCTTGAGAGACAAAAATATACACCTTCTGACTTTCCAAGAGCTAACTTGAGCCAACAAAGCTTAGATAAACTTATGGCAAAAATCAACCGAGCAAATGAGGAAGAAGCAAAATGAAAGCAGAAAATATAGAGGATATATATAAACTTACGCCCGTACAAGAAGGCATGCTCTTTCACTCTTTGTACGAGAGGGAATCATCATTATATTTTTTTCATGTTCCCATAGGTTTACGTGGTAATCTAAACATTGAGGCTTTTGAAGCAGCGTGGCAAAAAGTTGTAGATAGACATGCAATTTGGCGTACAGCATTTTACTGGGAAGACATTGATAATCCACTACAAGTTGTCTATAAAAAAGTAGAAATTTCCTTAAATCAATATGATTGGCGTGGGATTGAGCGAGCAGATCAGGAAGAGCGATTGAAATCATTTTATGAGAGCGATCGCAAATTATATTTTGACTTTTCGCAACCATGCCTAATGCGTCTAGCTTTAATTCGCCTTACTGATGATTACTATGAATTTGTTTGGAGTTTTCATCATATAATCACAGACGGATGGTCTTCTGCGATAATATTGGATGAATGTCTACAAATTTACGAAGCACTTTGTGAAGGTAAAGAAGTAAGATTTACATCAAATCGACCTTTTCGAGATTATATCGACTGGTTACAAGAGCAGAATATAGCAAAAACTGAAAACTTTTGGAGACAAACATTAGCAGGAATTAAAGCACCGACTCCTCTAACTTATATAGAAAATAAACAGTTACCATTCCAAGAAGAAAGGTACGATCAGGAGAAATTCAAGCTATCAGAAGCAAGTACAAAGGCACTGTTATCTTTTACTGCACAAAATCGTCTTACTCTGGCTACATTAGTTAATGGAATCTGGTCTATTCTCCTTAGTCGTTACACTTGCCGTAACAACATAGTCTATGGCTGCACTGTCACAGGAAGACCAGTAGACTTAGCCGAAGTAGATTCAATGGTTGGTGTATTTATAAATACCTTACCAATGAATGTGAAGTTAAATACCGAGCAACAGTTGTTGTCATGGCTTCAAGATCTTCAGACTCAATTAGTAGAAGTACGTCATCATGAATACACTTCACTTACACAAATTCAAGGGTGGAGTGAAGTACCTCGAGATTTACCTATGTTTGAAACTTTTGTTGTAGTTGAGAACGTTCCAGACAGTCAATCTATACGAAGCTGGAAAGGAAATGTAGAAATTGTTGCAGATAAAGGCGAGTATTTCAGAACCAATTACCCTTTGAATTTAGTTATATATCCAGAATCCGAAATGATAGTAGCAATTTCATATGATTGTCGTAGATTTGATCTTGCTACAATTACTGGGATAATTACAGAGTTTAAAATACTCTTACAATACATAATGACTAATCCTTTTGTTAAGATTAAGGATTTATCATTTTTGACTCCAAAACAACAGCAAATCTCAACAGCTTTAGAAAAAGAAGCAGCATTATTTGATTGGGAATTAGCTGCAATTAGCTAATGAATATACTAATTTAGTTAGTCGATTCATAAACAGTAAAAAAAGTAATTGTATATACAGCTAATTAAGTGCAGATATCAATTTATTGATTATGAAAAGTAGTGAAATTAATTCAAGTATGATAACTATATCTGAAATAGAAAGAAGATATAAACTTTCAAGTAATGAATTTACCAGAGATTATGTTGAAATGGGAAAACCAGTTATAATCTCCGGAGTTATTCCTAGCTGGAACAGCTTTAGTCAATGGTCTTTAAAATACTTCAAACAATTATCACCTTCTCTAAATATTTACGCAAAAAAATTTAGTGATAAGGGAATTGAAGTATGTAACCTGACAATGGAAAAATATATAGAATTAATAGAAAACTATGAAGCTGATTCTCTGAATAATCCTTCACCACCATATTGCCACGACCTACCTTTATTTAGCTTAATTCCTTCACTTATAGAAGACGCTCAACCATTTCCCCTAGATTACTTGCCAAAATGGTACTGGTACAAGTGGTGGCGTTACTGTCAGTTTTTTTTGGGTTGTTCTAATAGTATTACTCCACTACATTTTGATTGTCTTCTCACTAACAATATTTTTTTCCAGATAGTTGGACGCAAACAATTTACCATATTACTACCTGAAGATGCTAAATATTGTTATCGTCAGGGCTGGCGATGGTTTCTTGTGAATCCCGAAAAACCGGATTTTAATAAATATCCTGAATATAAAAATGCCAGACCAATCAAATTTATTGTAAATCCTGGAGATATCTTATATATGCCTCCTAGAACCTTACATCATGTTAGAAGCTTAGATATGTCAATTTCTTTTAATATTGATTGGCACACTAGAAAAAGCTCCTTGAATGCTCTAGCTGCTAGTGTAAAGGGTATGCCCATTCAAAATTCATACTATAACTTTTTAATAACTATGGGATTAGTATTTAAAATACCTTCGCCAATAATTTTTAAATTTTATAAATCGTATTTAAATTATGTATCTTGATCGTGTCAAGTTTTTCATAAATTTAACCAAAAAACTAATAATAGTAAAATGGAGAGCAGTTGCATGAATATATTTGAAAAGTGTGAATCAAACGTCAGAAGCTATTGCCGTAGTTTCCCTGCCATATTTCATCGGGCTAAGGGTTCCATAGTTTATGCTGAATCAGGTGAAGAATACATAGATTTTTTTGCAGGTGCAGGTGCTTTAAATTATGGACATAATCATGACTATATCAAACAAAAGGTTATGTCATATTTAGATGCCGATGGAATCGCGCATGGTTTGGATATGTATACTTCTGCCAAAGAGAAGTTTTTAGCTAAATTTAATGAGGTAGTACTAAGTACAAAACAGTTAGATTATCGCATCCAGTTCTGCGGTCCAACTGGAACAAATGCTGTCGAAGCAGCTTTAAAATTAGCTAGAAAAGTCAAAAAAAGACCAGGTATATTCTCCTTTATGGGAGCCTATCATGGAATGACTTTGGGTAGCTTATCAATTACTGCTAATACCGGAATTCGAGCGGGAGCAATTGGAACATTAAATAATGTAACATTTATGCCTTATCCCTATGGTTTTATGGAGAGTTTTGACACTATAAAATATATAGAATCAGTTTTAAATGACATTAATTCCGGGATTGAAAAACCAGCAGCGATTATCTTTGAAACAGTCCAAGCTGAAGGAGGAGTTGTTATTGCCCCAATTGAGTGGATGCAAAGACTAAGGAAGTTGTGTGACGAGAATGATATTTTATTAATCTGCGATGATATTCAAGTTGGTTGTGGTAGAACAGGTTCTTTCTTTTCTTTTGAAAGAGCAAATATTGTTCCCGATATAGTCATACTCTCTAAATCGATAAGCGGATATGGGTTTCCAATGTCTGTATTATTAATTAAGCCAGAATTGGATATTTGGGAACCTGGTGAGCACAATGGCACTTTTAGAGGTAATCAATTAGCATTTGTAGGAGCTACAGCTGCTCTAGAGTATAGAGAAAGTAGCAATCTTGAACAGGATGTTAAAGTCAAAGAGCTTTTCTTGAAAAATTTTCTATCTCAACAAATATCGCCAATCAGTGAAAATATAGCAATACGCGGAATAGGCATGATTTGGGGTATAGATTTGACAAATTTTGGTGGTAACAGTCTGGCTAAAAACATCACAATGCGTTGTTTTGAAAAGGGATTAATAGTTGAAAGAGCAGGTAGAAATGATACCGTAATTAAATTATTACCTCCTCTAACAATTGAAATGTCTACCTTAAAAAAAGGTTGTTCAATTATAGAAGCGGCCTTTAATGAATGTCTGTAAATCAGATTTTCAACTAAGAGACTTGCATTTTAATAATGTACATCAATTTTTAGATTTACCTCACCTTGAAATAACAATCGTCATTGGTGCATGAGGCTAGGTATAATAATCGATTTATAGAGTAAATTTTCGTCGCTTCACACTCTACAAATAGTTATTTTTTTCCTGTCAGTTCCTAAAAACTAATATTGCTATACCAGTTTTGCTAGAATAACCAACTTAAATCCGATAAAAATGATGACTACAACATTAGAACCACAAGAGTTATTTTCTCAAAAAATATACTGGTTAAACAAACTCTCTGGAGAGCTACCAGAAACAAATCTTATACAGGATTATGTTAGACCCCCACAGTATAGTGGGAAAAATAAAAGCCATACTTTTGAGTTACCTAATTACTTATCTCAAGCAATAATCAAGTTAACTAAAGGTTCTTACTTTTTGGTATACTTAATGCTTTTATCAGCATTCAAGATACTACTGCAAAAGTACACTAGAAATAACGATCTGATCGTCGGAATACCAGTATATAAAAAAATAGATGGTATAAATCTAGATTATTTAAATGATGATAAGGTTATTCCTTTGCGTACTCAGCTAAGTAATGAAATTACATTTAAAAATTTTCTTATTCAAGTAAAAGAGAATGTAATTAAAGCTTACAGCCATCAGGACTATTGTTTTGATGAGTTAATTGAATTATTAAATTTGCCTCAAAGTCAGAATCGCTGTCCAATTTTTGATATAGTCATATTATTAGAAAATATTCACAGTAAAACTGAGTTAGCAAAACTTAATAATGATATTACAGTTTCCTTTATTGTAGAAAATAGCTCTATTAGTGGCTCGATAGAGTATAGTGAGACAATTTTCAATGATGAAAATATTAAATTAATAAGTCATTACTACATAAATGTAATTGAAAGTATTATCAGTAATATTGATATTAAAATATCAGATATTGTTTTTCTAAATGACTCCGATAAACATAAACTACTAGAACAATATAATAGCAATATTCAAAAATATCCAATTACAAAAACTATTAATGTCTTGTTTGAAGAGCAAGTAGATAAAACACCTAACAATATAGCTGTAGTTCATGAAAAAACTCGATTAACTTATCAAGAACTAAATGATAAAGCTAATCAATTAGCTGGAATGTTGCGTAAACTAGGAGTAAACAAAGGTGAGTTCGTTGGCATCTTTAAAGACCGCGATATAAATTTTCTTATAGCTATTCTTGCCATATATAAGGCAGGCGGAGCTTACGTACCTATTGATAGTACTTATCCGTCAAATAGAATTGAATACATGTTATCTAATAGTGAAGTGAGGTTTCTCTTAACTGACTTTTCGCTATTAAATGTTCTAACAGACTTGATAAGTAACTGTTCTCAATTAAAATCTATTATCTGTTTAGATGAGGTTGTTCCTGAAAGTATACAGCTTACTCAAAACAAAGAATTAAAAATATACGATCAACTTGATTTCAACAACCTTCCCAAAGAGAATATAGAGCAAATAAATGATGCTGGCGATCCAGCTTACATGCTGTATACATCAGGTTCCACAGGACTGCCCAAGGGAGCAATAGTCAGACATGATGGTGCAGTCAATCATATTTATGCCCAATTTGATGAGTT
>NZ_JACAEU010000182.1:0-12163 GCF_013388695.1 Fischerella sp. | reverse complement strand
TCATGAATTATGTTTGCATACATTTTTGTAGCTCGATGCCAAATCATTGTAGAGACGTAGCAATGCTACGTCTCTACATACCCGTGAATTGTAAATTCATATCTTGATTCAGCAACGCCAAAATTAGATTGCATCAAATTAGACTTGCCACCCTACTACACAAAATCTAAGATACTGCCATGAAATAAAATATGAAAATATATGCGCCGAATATTCACTTATTCGCTTTTCAGCTTTATAAAGGCTCAAATATTGAGGTAAATAACAAGGATGATGGCTGCAAACTTTGGCAAGGTGCAGATGAAATTGTCCGTACAATTCTGCACAAAGACTTAGATTTGAGTCAGCATATAGATATTCATAAAGAACCCGATCACCCGCGTGTTGATTTGCTCAAAGAATCGGAAGTAATAGACGGCGATTATTCGCTAGGTTTTGATGGCAAGATTTTTTTAGATACTCAGCAAGACTTAATTGTTAAGGGTTTTGCTTATCCTTTACGAATTTATGATAGCTACGGTTTGTGGCTAAATCTACGTCGCCCAGAAGAAGAAGCAGCTGATACACCAACTGAAGATGTAGATGTTAGTTTTTTGAGTAAGTTAAATCCAAATAATATCTTCACCTTACCAAAAAATCAACTCTTTCTGGGACAAACTTTGTTAATTACCGCTTGGCTAACAAGTCCTAAAGATAAAAAACATCTCTATGAAATAGCCCAAGGATGTTTGCAAGCTGTCTTTCCCAATCCTAGCCAACGTCCACCCTTCAATCGTCAAGGCGAGTTATTTGGTAGTCCAATTTTTGAATATGGATTGTTTAGACAGCCAGGCAACTATCAGCACGTTTTGATCTGGCTATTTGCCGATGAACAGACTGATGAAAAATTGAATCTCACCTATCAAGAGTTATTAGATTTATTTTTCTTTAGGACTAAAGTTGTCAAAGCTTTTCAAGATAGTAGAGCAATTTATCAACAACTAGCTTCAGCTTATCAAGAGATTGATCATCTCCAGATAAACAATATTAGTAGTTCTTTAACTCAAGAGGATTTAAATAAATTAACTGAAAAATTAAAAGAACTTCCCCAAATATCAGTCGAATATACTCGCGGGCTGCGAAATTTAGAAGATTATCAAAAAACAATTACTATCAATGCTGAAAATTATAATGACAGATTGCAACAAATTCATGGTAAAATCCCCCAAGAAGATTTAAGTTTTCTCGAAACTTTCTATCGAAAAAGTTCTCCGTTATTCCAAAAACAAATCAATGCCGATTTGGGTTATTTTCACCACGGTTCGGCATTGTTAGATCAAGCCATCTCCTCAATTCGCGGCATAGTTGAAATCGAACAAGCCAAACGCGATCGCTCTTTGGAACAAACCATCCAAATCATCGGTGTAGGTTTGGGTGGAGGTGCGATCGTATCAGGCGTTGTCACACAACACATCGATAAACCCTTCGCGCCTATATCTTTAAATAACCCACTCCATCCCATAGTTACATCATTATTTTGGAGTGTTTTGGCTACCTTGTTTTTTGGATGGTTGGCTTGGCTGTGGACAAAACGGAAGTAGGCGATTAATTCCCCTAACCCTGATAACCTATTGCCCTAGAAAAATCTGTGCTACCAAGTTTTGCACCCTCAAAATTAGCATCGGTTAAGTCAGCACCGCGAAAAGATGTGGCGAAGAAGCCTGTAATATCTCTAGCAAGTTGAATCAGGGAAATTATAGTCATGGCGATCGCTCCTACCAACAAGCAACTCCACACCAATCCCCAAACTAGATTGTAGGTGCTTAAGTATGCGAATGTTGTTGTTGCCACTAAAAATGTAAATCCATATACCGCTACTAAACCTGCGCTGCCAATGGCAACTGCTACTAATCCTCTGGGAAAATAAAAGCCGAGAAATGCCATTCCTAATAACGATATAGCCAAAGCTTTAACTCGAATTTCTGGATTAGTTCCCATCGTGGTGATACCGCGATAAAACAAAGCTAGTAATCCTCCTGAAACTGCTCCCGAAACTGCTGTGGCGATGCGTTGGATGATAAATTTAGTGCCAGTCAAACCTCTAACAGCTGAAGCTACTGCTGCGATTCCCAAGCAAGAGAAAAAAGCAACGTTATAAACCCAAGCTGGTTCTGACGGAGTTAAACCGAGAATGCCAAACAACATTTCGCTAATTGCATGGACTGCTGCGATCGCCACGAATATTGCGATCGCCACTACAATGATCAGGTGTATGAGAGTTTGACCAGCCTTGACTCCCTGAAAATTAGCTCCCCGCAGCAAGGCGTTGCTAAAATCACAACCGCGTATATCCGAATTGCTAAAATCAGCACCAATGAGATTACGTCCCCGAAAAGAACGATTTTGCAAATTCTGGTTAGCAAAGTTGAGAGTGCCTGGATTCATCATATGCAACGATATTTACTAGCTACTGGTACGGCTTTACTACTATTGCCACTAGCACTTTACGGTACACTACACTTCCTACGCCCACCCCAGACTAATAAAGAGCAAATATTGTTTCGTGGCATTACCTATCAACGTTATGCCCGTTCTACACCACGTCCAATCATGATCCATGTTGTCAGTGTAGACTTGACAGCACCAGGAGTAAAAGTGCTGGTGACTCCCCCAATGGCATCAAAACGTGATAGAACTAGTGCCCGCACCACCTCAGAATTTCTGCGTGAATTCAAGCTGCAATTGGCGGTTAATGCTAGTTATTTTAATGCCTTCGATGAAAAAACTCCTTGGAATTATTATCCTCACAGTGGCGATCGCTCCTATCCCATCGGCGAGGCAATTTCTAATGGCGATCGCTATGCAAAAACCAAGCAGGGATGGCGAGTATTGTGCTTTTTACAAAACCGCGCCCAAATCTTAGAAAGTGGCAAGTGTCCTGAAGGTACAACCCAAGGTGTTACAGGTAGTGAGATTTTCGTTGAACATGGCAAACCAAAAGCCCAGATTTTCCGCAATCCCAGAGATAAACCATATCCGCGTATGGCTGTAGGTATTGATAAAGAAGGTAAAAAACTTTGGCTCATTGCTGTTGATGGTAAGCAACCCATCTATAGCGAAGGAGTCAAGATTCCTGAATTAGCCAACATTGTTATGGATTTGGGTGTTGATACAGCACTCAACTTAGATGGTGGCGGTTCCACTACAGTAGTGATGGCAACAAATAATGGAGCAAAAGTGTTAAACGCTCCCATACATACCAAAATTCCTATGCGTGAGCGTCCAGTTGCCAATCACTTGGGTTTTTACGCAGAACCGTTTTAAAAAGTAAAAAGATAAAAGTAAAAAGTAAAAAGAAAATTCCCATAAATAAATTAAGGGGATTTGAAATGGATGAATTTTTGAGAGACGCGTAGCGCGATCAAAAAGTATTTTTACTTGTTTCATAAATAAATTTAGGATGCTCCAAACCCAATATTTTCTTCTTATTTATGAACACAACTTGGTATGAATTACTGAAATGAGAAAGCGATCGCGCATTTTGAGAAAGCAATATGCCTTTTTGCTTACTCAAAACACCAAAATAAGAAAGCATCCAGGCATTTTGAGAAAGCAATCGGCAAAAATGCAGATTGAAATCGACTATCTGAAACTATTTTATGTTTCTGGTTCAAACAAATTAGCCAATTCTTCAACGCTAGACTTTGTGATCTCGCAAAGTTTCACTGTCTGTCTTAGCGTCAAGCGTGGTACATTAACTCCCCTTTCCCAATTGGAAACAGTTTGGTCTGTAAGACCTACTGCATCCGCTATTTGCTTTTGCGTAAGTCCTAGCGACTCTCTTAATGCCGTAAAATTTTTACCTGAATTCATTTACACAAAATCCTACTACAAACTTTTGCTACAATTTATATTGACTTTTACAATATAACTTGGTTTAATAGAAATAGAGAAGGCGCTTCCGACTTCCAATCTCAAGCGCCTCTCTATCCCAAAACCATTTTTCATTTCAGGACATTCAAATTGTATGACACAACCCATTCTTTGCAAAACACCCACAAAAGGATTATTAAATTTAGCTTACGCTCGCCAAGTTCGCTTTCGCAAAGTTCATCTTAATATGGCTTGGCAATTTACCTGCCGGATCGTTTGGAGTAACGGCGACAGGGAAACTTTTTTTGGGAAAGATGCTGAAGCAATCGCTCAAACACTAGGAAAAATTACATAGAAAATTGAAAAGGGGAAAAGGGTAAGGACAATTTCATCCCTTTCACCCCTTCCCGACTTCTCCAAAAAGCCTATAGCTTGGCAAGTGTAGCGAGTATTATATGCCAAGCTACGGATGTCAATGAGTAGCAAAAAGTCGTAAAAAAGCTTAAAAGTGTGATCAACACCACAGAACCCTAGACTAGACTAGAACCACGGGTTAACAATTTAGAGGGAAAATTTATGGTGAGCGATCGCGACTATACCTTAATCATTGATAAAAGCGGTAGTATGTCAACTCCCGATCAGATGGGTGGTAAAAGTAGATGGGATATAGCTCAGGAATCTACCCTCGCTTTAGCAAGAAAATGTGAGCAATTTGACCCAGATGGCATTACTGTTTACGTATTTTCTGGGAGATTTAAACGCTACGACGATGTTACCTCAGCCAAAGTAGCGCAGATATTTATGGAAAATGATCCAGCAGGCACAACAAATTTAGCTGGTGTACTTCAAGACGCCACCAATAATTATTTTCAGCGTAAAAAAGCTGGTAAAACCAAACCGAATGGAGAAACAATTTTAGTGATCACCGACGGCGAACCAGACGATCGCAAAGCGGTATTTGAGGTAATTATTCATGCAACTCGCCAAATGGAACGTGATGAAGAATTGGGAATTTCTATAATTCAAGTAGGTTCCGATCCTCAAGCAACTAAATTTCTGAAAGCTTTAGACGATCAAATGGAGAGTGTCGGCGCAAAGTTTGATATTTGCGACACCGTCACCCTCGATGACATGGAAGATATGAGCCTCGCAGACGTTTTGATGAATGCAGTAACTGATTAATAATTTGTTGTTTGTTGTTTGTTGTTTGTTGTTTGTTAGTTGTAATAATTAACCACTAACCACTAACTGGAGAATTTAAAAATGCTAGAAAATCGAGACTATACTCTAATTATTGACAAAAGCGGTAGCATGGCTACACCCGATCAAAAAGGTGGTAGAAACAGATGGGTAACAGCGCAAGAATCTACTTTTGCATTAGCAAGTAAATGTGAACAATTTGATCCAGATGGCATTACTGTTTATGTATTTTCTGGTCGATTCAAGCGCTATGAAAATGTGACATCAAGTAAAGTTTCCCAAATTTTCCAAGAGAACGACCCCGCTGGCACAACTGATTTAGCAGCAGTATTAAAACACGCAACTGATAATTATTTTGAACGTAAAGCCGCTGGTCAAACTAAGCCAAATGGTGAAACAATTTTAGTAGTTACTGATGGCGAACCAGATGACCGCAAAGCTGTAATGAAGGTAATTATTGAAGCTTCTCGGCGCATGGAACGAGATGAAGAACTAGCCATTTCTTTCATTCAAGTTGGCACAGATGCACATGCTACCCGCTTTTTGAAAGTATTAGATGATGAACTGCAAAGTGCTGGTGCAAAGTTCGATATTTGTGACACTGTGACAATGGAAGATATGGAAGACATGAGTTTATCTGAAGTACTGCTGAATGCCATTAATGATTAATTATCAACTTCAGATATCACTAAGATATTGACTGCATTGAACAGACACATTGAATGTGCAGTAAGTTTGGGGTATTGAAAATCATGGATTCTATTGATAAGCTGTTAGCTGAACTAAAAACTGAATACGAGGAAGAAAAAAGCGAACAGCAACAGCCAAAGCCAACCGCAGCAACACCATATATTCAACCGCCTCGAAAATCAGCTTCTTCAATAGATAATTTGTTGGCAGAAGTCAAGGCTGATTTTGAGGAATGGGATCAAGCTGAAAAGTTAAGACAACAGCAAGAACTAGAACAAGAACGTATTCGACAAGAACAAATTAAAGCCAAAAAACAGGAGACTTTGAAAGAAAGCGCGAAAGATTGGCTAGCCAAATTAGATCCTTTTTCAGCAGAGGGATTATGGTTTGAAAGATTTGCTGAAAGATACTCATCAAAATTAGAGGCAGCAATAGATTATTTGCAAACTAACGAGTAGATAAGTTAGTAGTTAGTAGTTAGTAGTTAGTAGTTGTTTGGAACCAACAACAAACAACAATCAACAAATAACAAAAACCAGAATTACTGGATTATAAAACATCATCTGCCAACACCACATCTTCATATATCGCAGCTATGGGACACAAAAAATCAACACTCGCTAGATGCACTTCTTCTCCTTTACCATAAGGATAAAGCTCCCAGCGTCCTTTTTCATTGCGGCGGAAGCACTCCACACTCATGGTGTTTTGTGAAATTAATACGTATTCCTGTAGTGACTCCAAGTTTCGGTAGTCAGCAAACTTCTTACCTCGGTCAAATGCTTCTGTTGCATCAGAAAGCACCTCTACTATCAAACGAGAATAGCACTTAAAATATTCAAATTCTCTATCTCGTGCATCACAAGTCACCATTACATCAGGGTAGTAATAGCGGTTAATAATTTCAATTTGTGCTTTCATATCCGCCATATAAACTCGACAACTACTACCTCGGAGATGATTTCGTAGTAGCATCGATAAATTCATGCTAATGGTGACATGAGCATCACTTGCCCCTGCCATTGCGTAGACTTGTCCATTAATATATTCATGTTTAATTTGACTAACTTTCTCACCTTCTAAATATTCTTCCGGAGAAATATAGTATTCGCGTGAACTTGTAACCATCTTGGTGCCTTAGTGTCTTTGTGGTTTAATAAAAATTCCAACGATGTTATCGCTATAAAAATTTTTTGTTATGTAGGTTTAATGTACCCGATCTGTGAAAATACCTCTTTCTTGATAAATAGGATATACTAATCGCCGTAGAGCAGGCAATTGCTTAGAAAAATATATAGAGCCTAAAATACAAACAATACCATCAATAAATAATGTCGTGGGAGCACCGATACGATTGGCTAATGCTCCTCCCAATAAATTACCAAAAGGTATTGTTCCTAAGAATGCCATTGTAAATAAGCTCATCACTCGCCCGCGTTTTTCATCCTCAACAATTGTTTGTAAAACTGTATTACCAGCAGCAACTTGTAAGATAGTTCCCAAACCAATAAATAACATCGTAAATAACGAAAGTGGTAGAAAACGTGATAATGAAAAAGCAATTAACCCCATGCCTAAGATTGCTGGGGCTATAGCAATCAATCTACCAAGCCCCAAAATAGTTTTACGTGACGCCAGATAAATTCCGCCTGATAACGCTCCAACACCAGTGGCTGCCATCAAAAATCCCAGTGTTTGTGCGTTACCTTGGAGAATTTTTTCTGCAAAAACTGGAACTAAAACAGCATATTGCATGCCAAAAAAGCTAACTAAGGCTGATAGCAACAAAAGCGCCCGAATTGGGGGAAAACCAAAGGCATACAAAAATCCCTCTTTTATTTGTTGTAAGGGATTAGCCATACTGACTAAAATTTTTCTAGGCTGAATTTTCATCGCTAATAAAGCGAGAATTACGGCAATGTAACTAAGACCATCAATTAAAAAACAATAAGCTGCACCAACGCTGGCAACTAACAAACCACCAATCGCCGGGCCGATTAAACGCGCCCCATTAAACATTGTGGAATTAATGGCGATCGCATTTGCTAAATCTTCTCGACGTTCTACCAAATCTGGCACAAATGCTTGCCGCGCTGGTGCATCAACAGCATTAATAAATCCTTGAAATAAGCTCAAGATAATGATCTGCCAAATTTGAATAACACCAGTTAGCGCCAATATTGCTAGTGCTAATGACTGAATCATTGACAATATTTGCGTACCAATTAAGGTACGATGGCGAGAAAAGCGATCCACAAACACCCCACCAAAGGGAGCAAGAATAAAGCTAGGAATTTGACTGCTAAATCCCACAACCCCCAGCATTAACGGCGATTGAGTTAAGCTATAAACTAACCAAATAGTGGCAGTTTGCGTCATCCACGTCCCAATCAGGGATATGCCTTGTCCCGCAAAAAATAGACGGTAGTTTCTCGATCTTAAAGCTGGTGGTAGCACTTGTTTTTGCCTTTGGGTTTTCATGTTTGTTAGTCAGCAGCCAGTACTTACATCGGAATTTACTGATTTGACAATAATGAAAAAGCCCCACTCCAACCCCTCTCCCCTGATGGATAAAGGAGTAATGATAGGATGAGGTTGTCTTATATAGTATCCGCTTGAATACCTATACTGTCGCGTAGGCTGGTAATGAGTAATGGGAATTCGGGAGTCCTTCCTTCTGCTTTCTATCTTGAAAATAACCTCACCCCGTCCTATCGGACACCCCTCTCCTTAGCAAGGAGAGGGGCAAGGGGTGAGGTTTGTTCATGTATGGTGGTGAATTTTTTTCATCGCGACTGCCTTGACTCCCGCCACTAAAAGTGGGAAATAACCCAAATAATAAGTCACTGTACAACAGGTTAATAAAAAAAGCTGCAAAACAAATGTTTTGCAGCTTTTGGTGTGGTGTGAGGAGCTTAACTAGATCTAATCATAACGATTATTGGCCAGTATAAACACACTCGTAACAATTTTTGTAACGCAAATAAATTAGGAATGGACAATCAGGAAACAGAAAGAGTTAAAGAGATAGAAATTTCCTTTTCCTTTTCCATTTTTACCTTTTTCCTTGCATAAAGCGTTGCCTTCCGCATTCTCTCACACCAAAGCGCCACCACAACTGGAACCACACCCAGCAGTACAACCATAGCAATAGGCAGCAGTTTGTACTCGATCAATCAAATCTAAACTGCCAGTGGCTAGCAATTTGGCAATTGTTAGGTTTTCACCATCACGAGTTTTCGCAGGTAAATTCATCATCTGATTAAAGTCGCAATCATATACATTACCGAGATAATCAATTGACAGTTCATCACGGCACATCAAATGTTCTACCGTCGTAGGATTGAAATGCGACTCTAAAAACTGCAAATAAGGTGCGTATAGTTTCTTACGTTCTAAATGCAGTTTAGTTCTGCCTACTGGTAGATTGGTAATAGTAAAAAGGTTGTTAAAGACTATATCAAAATGTTCTTCCAAGAACACTTTATAATCTTGTTCCAGCTTTGTTTGTTCGGGAGTCAAAGAAAATTTTTCACCAGATGGTAATTGAGGATTATACACCAAATCCAAAATTAAATCTGGTTCTTTCCCGTAACCAACCTGATTCAGCCTTTGCAGTGCTTTGATTGAATCATCATAAACACCAGCACCGCGCATTTTATCAACATTATCTGCTAAATAGCAGGGCATAGAAGCAACTACTCTCACTTTATATTTAGCAAAATATTCCGGTAAATCCTCAAACCCATCTTCAAAATAAATAGTCAAATTAGACCGAACAATCACCTGTTTACCTGCTGAGTTTGCTGCTTCTACCAGTGATTTAAATCCATAGTTCATTTCTGGTGCACCACCAGTCAAATCAACAATTTGAAGTTGGGGAAATTTGTGAATTATTTCGATTAACTGTTGACAAATTTCTGGAGAAAGTTCTTCTGTGCGTTTTGGCCCTGCTTCTACATGACAATGAGTACAGGCAAGATTACAGCGCTTACCTAAGTTAATTTGTAAAATAGTAACTTGCTTTTTCGTTAAAGGTGAAGAGAGTTTTTTTTGGAAAGCTGTTACTGCTGGGTTTATTGATGTTGTTTGCATTGTTTGATATCCCCTGCAAAAGAAGTCTGAGCAAAACTGAAGTTCCGGGTTGTGTAGAGACGCGAAATTTCGAGTCTCTACTACCAGGGAATTAATTCTCTGGCAGATAGTAGACGTTGCTGCAAGATGTCAGTAAACACCATAAATGGTGGTGCGTTAACGCAGTGTAAAACACCCTACTAGAGAGATACTTTATAAACAAAATCTTAGCGATCGCATCCAATGCTAGTCATTTTATGGAAACATATTCAGTGATTCATACTAACAGCAACCGCCACCAGTATAGTACCAAGTAGAGTTTGTAATTATAACATTTTCTCCTAGATTTGCTGCTAGTTTAGCAGCCGTTTTATCACAAACTGCGGCTGGAATTCCACGTTGCAAAATATGACCTAAGCCATCGTCAAAAAAGGATTCTACACCTGCATAAATTGCTGTCTTACCAGTAAAAACACAAGCACCATCGGCAGGAATGGTAACTTTGAAAGAGACAGAATCCAGACTTTCTAAAAGCAAGGGTTCTTCTAGATTGTAAGTTTGGCAATCTAAAAGACGATAAGGACGACGGGCACGAATTTCTATTTGGCCAAAACCAGCATTGATGATACGTTGAATATACTGCTCGTAGGTGAGTGCGCCGGATAAACACATGGCGCGTAAGCGCTCATCTTGTTGTAAATGTGATGGAATAGGACGAGTAGCAATGGGATCGCTCATTTGCAAGCGTCCGCCTGGTTTTAACACGCGATGTGCTTCTTTTAAAGCGCAGGTTAAATCTTCTGGTTCAAAGATATTAAAAAGACAATTCTGCGCTACGACATCAACAGATGCATCAGTAACGGGTAAGTTAAAAGCATCGCCTGCACGAATTTCTACAAAGTTGGTGTCAAACCAAGGATTTTCTTTGGCGGCAATTTCCAGGTTGCGTGTAGCAGCTTGGCGCATTTGGTCAACCGGATCGACAGCAATGACAGCACCGGGACGACGGGAAAAATAGGCAAATTGCAAAGCTTCTAAGCCACCGCCAACGCCGACATACAATACTGTGGGTTGGTTTGCTAGTTCCGCAGGATGAACGGTAGTACCGCAACCATAGTTCATTTCCTGCATTTGTTGGGGAATTTTTAATCCTGGCAGTTGCATGGGTGTACTTTGGACGCAACAAAGTCCAACTTGTGGGGTTTGAGCAACTTCACTGTAGAATTGTGCTGCGGTTTCGAGGTAGGTCATTACACTCCTGAGATGATATGTATTGGCGTCTAGAGTCAACTTTGTGCATCCTAGTACATATCACATTCTGTTTGATGAGTTTTTGCTGTCTGTTTGATAAGTTTTTGCTGAGAGTGTCGCTATTATCACTCGCGCAATACATAACCGACACCACGCACGGTTTGAATGAGGCGCTTTTCGTTGTTTGCTTCTAATTTCAGGCGTAGATAGCGGATGTAAACTTCGATAATGTTAGAATCTCCCATAAAGTCGTAACCCCAGACTTCTTCTAAAATGCGATCGCGCGTAATTACCTGTCGGGGATGAACCAGCAAATATTCTAGTAAATCAAATTCTTTGGCTGTTAGTTCGATCGCGCGATCGCCCCGATGCACTTCCCGCGTCGAACGATTTAACTTGAGGTCTGCAAATTGCAAGATATCTGCGTCTGCTTCTTGAGTTCTACGCAGGTGGGCGCGAACCCTTGCTAACAATTCCTCGACACTAAAGGGTTTGACTACATAATCATCCGCACCAGCATCTAAACCTGCGACGCGATCGCTCACTTCATCTTTTGCTGTTAATAAGATGATGGGCACTTGATCGCCTGTACTTCGCAGGCGACGGCAAATTTCCAATCCAGATAAACCAGGTAGCATCCAGTCTACAATCACTAAATCTGGATGAGACTCTCGTGCCGCTGTTAATCCACTTAATCCATCATGCGCTACTGTTACTTTGTAACCTTCATAACTCAGTTCCAATTCTACAAATCGAGCCAATTTGACTTCATCTTCAACAAGTAAAATGTGGGCTGTCATGGATGCTTAATAATTGGACTTTTTAAATTTGTACTTTAAGATTTTCTTAACCACCAAGGCACTAAGACACCAAGTATAGCAATCTGATTTGATTTGGTGAACTTATTCGTGAAGGCAGGGAAGAGAGAACAGGAAGTGTACTGAGTTTTTTTCAAAAATCGGCGTTGCTGAATCAAGATACAGCACTTTGCATGAAAATGAAGTACACCCTCACTTTTGACGGACATCCCTCTCCCAATATTGGGAGAGGGAAAGAGGGTGAGGGATTTGCTAACTGTACCTGATTCACTTGAAAT
>NZ_JACAEU010000181.1:0-44222 GCF_013388695.1 Fischerella sp. | reverse complement strand
GGGAGGGCATCTCGCTACCGCTTCTGGACAACGTGTAAGACCATCTAAAGGCACTGCTTTTAGAGGCAATGTTGGGTGAAGGAAGAATCTCCGCCGTTCTACGGCGGGGAGTTGTCAAAATTATAAATCGGCCACAGATTAACACAGATGGACACAGATAAATCATCGCTGTGCATGTGGTGTGTATCTGTGTACCTTCCGGGAAGTCAGTCTGCGTTTCCCAAAAACAACTGGACTATTGCTAATAAACATTCTGCCTTGCTTCGTGGATTCATTCACATTAGACGTAACTTCGTCGACGAGTCTGAGAACCTCGTTAATGAGTATTAGAACCTGATGAATCAGTCTCAGAATCAGATAAATCAGTCTCAGAACCTGATTAGCAAGTATTTAGAACTTACGCATTGACAAGCGGAACAAAAAGTGCATACAGAGGATTTAGAAAAATACTAGCGATCGCTAGTTAATAGAAGCATGAAAAACAGATAATTTAGCTGTCGGGTACTTTAAGTGGTGACGATACGGTAATTGATAAGCCTCATAGCAACTCAAAAATAACGGAATTAATTGGTTACTATTACTCAGGTAGACACCATCGTGCGCGATCGCCAAAATCAGTTTACCAGAAGGTGTCAACTTTGGCTTTACACTTCACTCTGAATACTTACAGAGTTTAAGTTCCCAGCGACCACCCTATCAAGTTAACCGCGTTTTGAGTGCAGTGCGATCGCTCACCAAGATTCCTGTAAAAACTATCACAGAGGCATTCAAGATTATTTGCAAAAGTCAGATGAAACGCTTTCGCTAGTAAACGCCGTACTCGCAACCGCCGAGTTCGCCATCAAATATATCAATTAACTCAAAATCTTTGCCTGTTCGCTGATACAGTTTCACCGTACCCGCCGCATAACCACCATTCCATAACTGATTGTGCTTTTTTTCCCCATCCGGATTTTCATAATTGATAAATAGCATTGTGTCTTTCGCGCAGGTGAAGTATATCTCGATTTTCGCCTGTTTATTCCAAGCAACGATATCCCAAATTACCTCCTTTTCGGTGACTTCGCAGCGAAACTTTTGGCGTGGGGACTGCCAAATTTTTGAGAAATTAAACTCATACAGTCGCTCCTCGTGGTAAAAAACAACAAGTACGCTGCGTTGCAAAGGCACACCGAAAAATACAGCTTTTGCACCACCCACATCCAAACTAGTCAGCGCCAGCTTTTTCTTTGTAGTGCGGCAGGTAAAATTGTTGCAATTGAGCCAAACCCAAGGATTTGTGTAGTCTGTACCCCAGTTTTTATCTTGATAGCCGTAACTTGTTTCGGGGGTGACTGCAAACTCCTCGCCGTTGAAGATAATTGTCCCGTTGTAGAGAGTTTTCATCCCTTGGATATGCCAATACATCTGAAAAGCATTGAGCGATCGCGCCAATTCAGATGCACCGCAACCCACACTATAGGAAAGCACCTTTTTCACCTCTAGATCCCAACTCATTTCCCCGGCGTCGGACATAAACTCTGGGTGTTCAGTGGCTTGTGTCTGTGAAAGCTTTACCGCACCTTTGATGTGAGTTTCCGTAGCGAAATTGTCACCAATACGTACATCCATTTTGTCAACCGAGGCAGTAAAATCTGTGATGCCATAGTAATTATGAATTTGTACCGCCTCATTTTGACTCCAGCTACCAGCCATGAGCATGGCGTAAGATGGTCGGATACCTTGGCGCTTATTTTCTTCCAGTTCACCTAAAATCGGCTCTTTGCCACCAAGTGCAGGATTGATCGCAAAATACTCAATGAAAAACGGTCTTTGCAAGCCACTACTTTTGCTGACGCCTACCAACGAGTGCCACCACCAATCGTAACCTCTCGTTGCTAATTTTCCTTGCAGCATGTATGCATTGCGACTCATTTTTTTTTAGTTAGTAGTTAGTGGTTAGTAGTTAGTAGTACCTCTGTAAAGATGTGACTTTTAAAATAAAGTTTTCTTTGTGTCTTTGTGGTTCAAAAGTAAGTTTTATTAACCACCAAGACACCAAGACACCAAGTTGAATCATGGAAAATCGAGCCAAGTTGGGCTAGTTATGCAGCTGATCGAGTAATTTTGCTAGAACGAAGTAGCAGTTCCTTGTGTTTCAGTTCCCCTAAGAATTTAATCGCCACACCTTCTAGTTGTCTAAATTTAATCGGTTGAATGAATTTATCCACTGGGTTTAAATCAACCACATATTCACCGATTTGATTGCCAACTGGTTCTAAATGTTTGCAATGTCTGCCTTTTACAGTCCGCGTGTCTGGTAGTTCTTGGTGCTGAATTTGCGGCAAGTTTTGCAACATCCAAAGTACATCACTATTTTCTTGAATCTTCGGGCTTTTGTCTTTGTCAGTTACACTTCCGGCAATAGTATCCTTATCAAAAGAAATCATTCCTGTTAAGTTAAATAACTTACTTTCTTTGATCAAGTACTGAGTTTGTTTTCTCGTAGGTAATACACCTAGACCCAGTCTATCCAGCGAATGTGCGATGAAAGCTAGAGGTTGAGGAACAGCACTTTCAGTATCACTAATATCAGGTGCAAGCAGTAAAGATGGTTGACCCTTAATATTGCATCTTTCTTTGGGAATGCTGCTAAGATTGTCTTTAATTTGTTGCAATTGGCCTTTACGAATTTTTTCGGGGATTTTTTCTAAAATAGTTTCCCAATCGTTACTGAGAAACTCTAGGAGAGTAATATATTTACACCCTAAGCTGTGACCAATCCAATAATATTTTTTCTTATCTTGATAGATGTCATATTGGTAATTTAATCTTTTAGCGATTTGAGTGATATCTTCTGCTAATACACCTTGTTCTCTCAATAAACTAATTGCGATCGGCCAATGACGAAAAGTAAACCTGAATGGTAAAGCAATGATTGTATAACCTTCTTCAAAAATCTTTCTTAAAAAATATCGATAAAATATAGTTGGAAAAGTACCGAAAAAAGCACCTCCTATAAATTGCACTACCCCTTTTGGATTGGGATGAATTGCAACCCAACTATGGGAAACCGGGTGAAACTTAAATTCTGCACTCATGTATATGCTCCCTTGCAGTAGAGAAATAGCGAAGTTCGGAAATCGCCACCCATGCTTGCAATTTCAGTTGCACAGATATCGCCTGTGTTTCAACAACATGGGGTTAATGTTTATCTGATTTTGTTGAACTATTGGGAGCTACAAAGTATAGTGATTCTATTCCGGATTTTGCCCAAATATTTTTTGCACCAACTAAAATCTAACTTTTTGTTTAGAAGATTATAGTTTTGTAGAATAATATGAAAAATCCTGTGAGTTACTTTCAGATACTCACAGGCTACTTCTTAAGTGAGGGTGTTAGTGCAAAGTAACACAACTCAGGTATATAGTATATATTTTGACAGAAATTTTAACAGCATATTCAAGAGTCAAGGGGCAATAGTTAGTAGTTAGTAGTTAGTAGTTAGTGGTTGGTTGTTGGTTGGTGGTTGGTTATTTCCAATGCCCAATGCCCAATGCCCAATGCCCACTCTCCCACTCTCCTACTCTTCCACCTCTGGTACTGGATCGTAACCACCTGGATGAAAAGGATGACAGCGTAAGATGCGTCGAATTGCCAACCAAGAACCACGCCAAGGCCCAAATCTCTCTATTGCTTGGATGGCATACATAGAACAAGTTGGTTGAAAGCGACAGGTAGGAAGGAATAATGGTGAAATGAATATTCGGTAGAACCGAATCGGCCAGATCAATAATAGTTTCAACACAGTCACGTTTTTCTAATAAATTGGTATCAAAGGTCAAAATTTCTTATATAAATCTTTGCTGTTACTAAGTTTGTTTCCCAGTTTAGAGTCAATTTCTCCTCTCGGGCTGCAAATTGTCAGCGTTGCAGCTTGGCTTTCCCTGATCATCCTGAGTGCATGGGGTGTTAATCGCTTTGCCAAAGCAGATCCAGAAATAGTCCGCAAGGTAGTGCATATTGGTACTGGCAACGTAATTTTGCTAGCTTGGTGGTTGCATATTCCTGCAATAGTGGGTATCTCGGCCTCGATTTTAGCAGGTACTATTACCTTATTGTCTTACCGCTTTCCCATTCTTCCCGGTATCAATAGCGTAGGACGGCGAAGTTTTGGAACATTCTTCTATTCTGTGAGTATCGGTATTTTAGTTGCCTGGTTTTGGCATCTACAACAACCCCATTACGCTGCCCTTGGGATTTTAGTAATGGCGTGGGGAGATGGACTAGCCGCAGTGATTGGACAACGATTTGGCAAGCATAAGTATAAACTTTTTGGAGGGCAAAAAAGCTGGGAAGGCTCCTCAACAATGGCTGTTGTCAGCTATTTCATCTGTAGTTTGATTTTACTGAGCGTACAGGGCAACTCTTGGCAAACTTGGGTTATATCTTTGGTAGTAGCTTTAGTTGCAACTGGTTTAGAAACTGTTTCGTTTATGGGTGTTGACAATTTGACAGTTCCTATAGGTAGTGCAGCCCTGGCTTTTTTGTTAAGTCAGTTTTTTAGTAGTTAGTGGTTAGTGGTTAGTGGTTAGTGGTTGGTTTTTTACCACTATCTACTATCCACTATCTACTAACAATCACCACAATAAATATGTCCATTCACTATCTGTGGTGATCGTATCTGCGATAGTAGAAATTGGTTTGCGGAAAATCTACGCCGTGACGAAACACTCTCCGGTAATTCGGATGATAGTAACGGTAATTGGGATAATAAACCCTTTGATAATGGGGTCTATAGTAATGCCGTCTGTAATAATGCTGCCTGTAATGAGGATGCCGCTTGTGATAGCGCGTTCTCTGGTAATGCCGTCTGTAATAACGTTGTCTGTAATGGGGATGCCGCCTGTGATAGCGCGTTCTCTGGTAATGCCGTCTGTGTTGACTGATTTTGTAATCTTGGCTGTGTATTGTTTGTTTTAATTCTGCTGTGTCAGCTTCTTCGGGTGAAACGATGGATGTCTGAATAGATGAGGGGATATGAACTTCATCTTTTACAGATGCTGTTGCTACCTCTAATCCCAAGCTAATAGGCAACACTAAAGCACTGACTACAAACTTCCAAAACATGATTGCGTGCTCCTTATTTCTCGTTCTTTGGCTCAATAACTCCCTATCTCTCACCTAAAAGGTTGGGAGGTTTATTTTTATGCTTGGTGGTTCACGCAGTTTTGATCTAATGCCAGAGAATGGCTAGTTTGAGATTCCGCCTGTTCAAAGAAGTAGGTTTGAGATATAGGAAAACAACTAATACGAAATCCATCCAGAGGATAGTTATTAGCGAACTTAGATCTAAAAATATTGTAATTTTTTGTTAAAATTTTACAAAAAGTTACATAACATGAGCGAAAACTCTTGAACATTTATAGCGAAAGATCCTGGATGACTGTTCTACCACTATCTCAACCACTGCTAAGTGAGAAACAAGAAGAGTTAGATATTCAAGATTTACAAGGTTTATTACGCCTTGATTGGAAAATTGGTAAATTCAAGCTGTGGTCAGGGTTTTATACGCGAATAGATCAGGTATTTATTATTTGGGGTCTTATTTGTGCTGGTATTTTTCTGACTGCCCAATTTTTACCGATTAGCTGGTACACGCAAGCAATTGTCTGGTCAGTTCTTACCCTCGTCGGTACGATGAGTATGGTGGTTTTTACATGGTTTTGGGTAAGTGTAGAAAGGCTGCGCTGGCTATTATATGGCTGGGTAATTTTAATGTTAGGAACTGTTGCGCTGACTGACATGGGCATTTTTTATGGTTGGGGTGCTGTTTTGATGCACCTGTGTCCTTTGTGGTTGACAGTCAGCGCTGTTGGTTACTTATTGACGGCTTGGGGAGTGCGATCGCGTACTTTTTTACTTATGGCTATAATTCACTTTGCTGGTATTGCTGTTTTACCTTACTGTTGTGGTTGGCAATTTCTCGCTACTGGTATTGTGATGGCGGTGAGTTTACTAGTGTTAGCTGAGTGGCAATGGGATATGCGTCAGTCAATCGATTTCGATGTGTTAACACTAGAGCAAAAATTATTTAATCAAACACAACAAGAGCTTCGTTTGAAGAAAAAAGAAAATTTTTAAATATTTCTGTAGATTAAACTACAATTTCTCAGTTTTCTTTCAAAATAAAAATGTGTAGCATGCATATATATATGAAAAAAGCATGTATGCTACACCATCGGCGCAGGAGTTGTGCTGTTTGTCCTGCTAATCGCTTCCCGAAGGAGAACGGCGTCAGGGCAGCGACTGATAGCTAATCGCAAACTAAAAAGTAAATAGCCAACATACCTTGTTGATTAGGAGTGGTGTAGGAGTTGAGTAGCAGTGGTGTAGGGTTTTTGCCGTTTCCCCTGCTTTACGGGTACTGGAGGGATGCTAAAACATCCATCAGAACAGTCTAAGGTGTCTGACACTATATAATCATAAAATTGGACAACTGGGATGTTGTGGCTTTTTAACAGAGACTCTTTTGTATGTGTATGAAAAACTTATCCCGCTTGAGAGATGTTTCTCCAAGCGGATTTATTTGTATTGTAAAGATGGTGTAAAAAGCATAACAGAATTTATGATACTTGACATATTATAAATTTGCTAAAGTCAATGCCAGAGACAGATTTGAAATTAAACGTTGCTGAATTATAGATAAAAAATAAATACGACATTTTTCAGCCAAAAAACCTTAAATCTTTTTAAAATCAGCAACGGCAAAATGAGCTTCTTTAATAATTCCGTACCACCACTGCGTCGCAAACAGGTCATTCCGAATATTCATGACTCAGAAGAATTCTGGTTATTTAACTGGCAAATTGGCAAAATCAAGCTTTATTCGACTTTTTATACCCGCATAGATCAAGCTTTTATACTTTGGGGTATTTTACTGATACCAATGTTTGCAACAGCGCAGTTTTTCCCTTTTAGTTGGAATTTGCAGGCTGTTGTTTGGTCAATTCTCAGCATGATTGGTACTGTAAAAATGTTCAGATGGACGCAGTATTGGGTGAAGCGAAGACACGTTAGCTGGGTGCTGTATTGCTGGGTACTGCTAATGCTATTCGGGATAATATTAACTGATTTGGGTATTTTTTTCGGTTGGGGAGAAGTATTATTAAATTTATGTCCCTTGTGGTTGGGATTAAGTGCTTTGGGATACCTGTGTACTGGCTTAGGAGTGCGATCGCGTACACTAATATTCATAGGCACACTTCACTTGCTGGCAATTTTCATTTTGCCTTATCTAGCCAGTTGGCAATTTCTCAGTACAGGTGCTTTGATGGTTTTCTGCCTGTTAATGTTGGCTGAACTTGAGTGGGATCATTGTTAAGGTTGTTAGTGGTTAGTGGTTAGTGGTTGGTGGTTGGTAGTTGATTATTCACAAAAAATTACTACTATCTACTATCTACTATCTACTAACTACTAACTACTAACTATCTATCCGCGATTCTGGAGCCATCCTACCATCACTTCTCCATCTTGAATCTGGACTTGATAAGTGGAAACCCGATGTCCACCTTGATGATCTGCCTCGCCAGTGTCAACACAAAAACTCCATTGATGCCAAGGACAGTAAATCACCTTGCCCTCTAGCCTACCACTTTGCAAGGGGCCACCCATATGTGGGCAAATGGCATTGATCGCATAAATATTGCCCTCAACATTGAATAATGCGATCGGTTTATCATACAACCCCATCACTAACCGACCGCTACCAGGAGGAACATCTTCAAGATTACAAACTTTTTTCCATTTAGTCATTAGTCAATGATTCGTTGTTGGTTGGTTGTTGGTAGTTGGTTGTTGGATGTTCCATAGACGCGCCTTCTTCGGCTTCCCGAAGGGTACAACAAACAACAAACAACTAATAACTATTCAAATGACAAGTAAAAAAGAAAATCGGTGGAATTTGGATTTTCTTGTCCACCGATTTTAATTTTGATTGACTCATCTTTTCTTTTATTTACCAATTATTGGCTGTACCTTCCTTGTATGGATCGCCTGTAAAGGGTTGTACACCAATGTTAGGATAAGCATCATCATTTGGGCCGAATATCCGTACAGCGGCTTCCGAAATATACTGAGTTATCCTAGCAATTAGATTGGAGATAGCTCTCATAATTAGACTCCCTTGTTGTGCTCGCTTTGATGGGATATCTATACTCTAATTCTAACATTTTTAGTTATCTGACATCCTCAATATATTTACATTTAACGCAATATTATTTGACAGATATTTGCAAAGATTCAACTAGTTAAAAAGGCAAATCTTACCTGTTTGATTATGATTGTAACTAAACTTAGTAATTGTTTGGTAATGGTTGGTGTTTGGTGGTTAGTAGTTAGTGGTTAGTGGTTGGTGGTTATTTCCAATTCCCAATTCCCAATGCGCAATGCCCAATGCCCACTCTCCCACTCTTCCATTCCCTATTCCCTTTTTTATTGGTCTGAGTGTACGCAGTTTATGACAGCTTATTATTATTCATTATAACTATTACAAAAGTTTAAATATTGGATAAAAATTGAATTAAATAAACTGTAAAAATACTAACAACAGTCTTTTGCTTACAAAGCATAGTCAAACATTGACATTATTTATGGTGAAAACTACCATAAACTAAAGAATGATTCTGGAGAGGGGGCGATCGCATGACGTATTTCCCAGGTGTGTTGAACCAAGAATTAACTCTGTGTGCTGATGATTACAGCCTGTTGACAGACCTTTACCAGCTGACGATGGCAGCTTGTTACACGGGTGAAGGTGTAGAACAACGACGGGCAAGCTTTGAGTTATTTGTCAGGAAACTGCCAGAGGACTTTGGCTATTTAATCGCGATGGGACTGGCGCAAGCATTGGAATATTTGGAGAAATTTCGCTTTAGTGCTTCCCATCTGGAGGCTTTGCAGGCGACGGGAATTTTTGCTCATGCACCCGATCGCTTCTGGTCGCTGCTAGAATCAGGAGGTTTTAGCGGGGATGTGTGGGCAGTACCAGAAGGAACAGCAGTATTTGCCAATCAACCTTTGTTACGAGTGGAAGCACCTTTGTGGCAAGCCCAATTGGTGGAAACCTATCTACTTAATACCCTAAACTACCAAACTTTAATTGCCACACGAGCGGCTAGAGTGCGTGATGTGGCGGGCGAACAAGCAAAGCTGCTGGAATTTGGTACTAGACGGGCGTTTAGTCCTCAAGGGGCGCTGTGGGCGGCGCGGGCGGCGTTGGCAGCAGGTTTCGATGCCACTTCCAACGTGTTAGCTGCACTACAACTAGGTGAAAAACCAAGTGGTACGATGGCACACGCCTTAGTCATGGCACTAACAGCAATGGAAGGAAGTGAAGATCAAGCGTTTGCGGCGTTTCATCAGTATTTCCCCGGTGCAGCGTTATTGATTGATACTTACGATACTATCGCTGCTGCTCAGAGATTAGCCGTGAAGGTCAACTCTGGACAAATGAAGTTGACTGGCGTGAGGTTGGACTCCGGTGATTTGGTGGCATTGTCAAAACAAGTGCGATCGCTCCTACCTAGTGTAGCAATTGTAGCTAGCGGAGACTTAGATGAGCAGGAAATTCACAGGTTAAAAACTGCCAATGCTGAGATTGATGCATATGGAGTAGGGACGCGACTAGTGACAGGAAAGCCTGTGAATGGGGTTTATAAATTAGTAGAAATTGATGGCATTCCGGTAATGAAAGAGTCAAGTGGCAAAATGACTTATCCGGGACGCAAGCAAATTTTTCGTTCGTTTGCAGAAGATAAGGTGAAAGCAGATTGTTTGGGATTAGCAGATGAAAGTCGCCAAGGAGGACTACCTTTGTTGCAACTGTTTATGAGAGAAGGTAAACGGGTGCAAACTCAAGAGACTTTGGCAACAATTAGACAACGCACAGCAATCTCCGTAGCAAGTCTACCTCAAGAAACCCGACGTTTAGAAAATCCAGTACCGGTAGCAATGGAAATTTCTGAACAGTTACGGGTTTTGACAGAGAAGACGCTGAAAAAACCAGCATTAGTTAGTGGTTAGTGGTTGTAGAGACGTGCCATGGCACGTCTGTACATTGGTTAGTGGTTAGTGGTTAGTAGTTAACAATCAACAAACAACAACCAACAAAAAATGAGAATTGCCTTATTTGGAACAAGTGCCGATCCACCAACTGCTGGGCATCAAGCGATTATCAAATGGTTGTCACAGCGTTACGATCGCGTAGTGGTTTGGGCAGCAGATAATCCTTTTAAATCCCATCAAACCCCTTTGGAACATCGGGTGGCGATGTTACGACTATTAATTGCCGATATCGATTCGCCATCACATAATATTAGCTTGGAACAAGAACTCAGCAGCTTGAGAACGCTAGAAACCTTGGATAAAGCAAAACAACGTTGGGGAGAAGAAACTGAATTTACTTTAGTGGTAGGTTCAGATTTGCTGACTCAACTATCGCGTTGGTATCGAGTTGAAGATTTGTTACAGCAAGTACAACTTTTGGTTGTGCCACGACCGGGATATGTAATAGATCAATCTAGTTTGCAGGCAGCGGAAAATCTAGGAGCAAAAATAGCGATCGCTCAATTAAATGCTCCAGATGTTTCTTCAACAGCCTATCGTGAACATGGAGATGCCGAAACTCTCACACCCCCTGTAATTGACTATATTCATCAACAGCATTTGTACAAATGCCAGGACGCACCCAAAAAAAGCTTGCAGATCCGCTAAATCAACAACCTTTGGCTGATTTCAAAGTCGGTGTTGACAATGTAATTTTTTCCGTAGATACAGCCCAGAACCGACTGTTAGTATTATTAGTCATGCGACAGCAGGAACCCTTTTTAAATTATTGGGGTCTTCCCGGTACTTTAGTGCGTCGAGGCGAATCGTTAGAAGATGCTGCCTATCGCATCTTAGCTGAAAAAATTAAAGTCAAAAATCTTTATTTAGAGCAATTGTACACATTCGGCGGGCCTCATCGCGATCCACGGGAAGCAACCAATAGTTATGGGGTGCGTTATCTCAGTGTTAGTTACTTTGCCTTGGTGCGATTTGAAGAAGCCGAATTGATTGCTGATAAAGTTGCTGGTATTGCTTGGTATCCAGTTAAGCGAGTACCGCAATTAGCTTTTGATCATAACGAAATTCTCGCATACGGACACAGACGACTAAAAAATAAGTTGGAGTATAGTCCGGTGGCTTTTGAAGTTTTACCAGAAGTCTTTACTTTGAATGATTTGTATCAGTTATACACTACGATTTTAGGAGAAAATTTTTCCGATTATTCTAATTTTCGGGCGCGTCTACTCAAGTTGGGTTTTCTATGCGATACCGGAATTAAGGTATCGCGAGGTGCAGGGCGTCCAGCTACTTTATATAAATTTGATGCGGAAGCTTTTGCTCCCTTCAAAGATAAACCTTTGGTGTTTATTTGATTAACTGCTACGCAGAGTCCAGGGTCAAAAGTCCAAAGTCCAGAGTGTTTTGACTATTGACCCTTGACTATTGACTATTGACTCTTGACTAAATCTAAAGATGAAAATTGCGATCGCTCAACTTAATCCTACCATTGGTGATTTGCCAAAAAACGCCCAAAAAATTCTAGAGGCAGCACAACAAGCAGTAGTACAAGGTGCGCGTTTGTTGCTGACACCGGAGTTGTCTTTGTGTGGCTATCCTCCACGGGATTTATTGTTAAATCCCAGTTTTGTTGAGGCAATGGGCATTACTTTGCAACAATTAGCTAGAGATTTGCCACCTAATCTAGCAGTACTGGTGGGAACGGTAGAAGAGAATTTCAAAGCCCATTCTACTGGTGGTAAAACTTTATTTAATAGCATCGCTTGGTTAGAAGCAGGCAAAGTACAGCAAATTTTTCACAAACGACTTTTGCCTACTTATGATGTCTTTGACGAACGCCGCTATTTTGAACCAGGTTTGCAAGCCAATTATTTCACCCTAGATGATATTCATATTGGCGTTACTGTTTGCGAAGATTTGTGGAACGATGAAGAATTTTAGGGTAGACGCAGTTATACTGCCAACCCGATTGCGGACTTAGCAATTTTAGGTGTGGATTTTATTGTCAATTTGTCAGCTTCACCTTACACCGTCACCAAGCAGCGGTTCCGCGAAACCATGCTAAGTCACAGTGCGGTGCGTTTTCGCCAACCGATTATTTATGCTAACCAAGTGGGTGGCAATGACGATTTGATTTTTGATGGCAGAAGTTTTGCCTTAAACCGTCAGGGTGAAGTTATCTGTCGTGGACGTGGTTTTGAAACCGATTTGCTAGTAGTCGAATTTGACGAAGAGGCACGGGATTTACAATTGGGTTCCGTCGCACCCAACTACGAGTGTGAAGAAGAAGAAATTTGGCAAGCATTGGTTTTGGGTGTGCAAGATTATGTTTGCAAGTGCGGCTTTAATAAAGTAATTCTCGGTTTAAGTGGCGGGGTTGATTCCTCACTCGTAGCAGCGATCGCCACAGCAGCCCTTGGTAAAGAAAATGTCCTCGGTGTCTTGATGCCTTCTCCCCACAGTTCTCAGCATTCTATCACTGATGCATTGGCTTTGGCAGAAAATCTTGGTATCAAAACGACTACATTGCCAATAGGGGATTTAATGCAAGAATATGACAAAACCCTAGCCGATTTGTTTGCGGGTACACAATTTGGACTGGCAGAGGAAAATATTCAATCCCGAATTCGGGGTAACTTACTGATGGCGATCTCTAATAAATTTGGTTATCTTCTGCTGTCTACTGGCAACAAGTCAGAAATGGCGGTTGGTTACTGTACACTCTACGGCGATATGAACGGCGGTTTGGCAGTCATAGCCGATGTTCCCAAAACCCGCGTTTATGCACTGTGTCGTTGGTTAAATAGCGATCGCGAAATCATTCCCCAAAACGTCCTTACCAAAGCACCCAGCGCCGAACTCAAACCCGGTCAGGTTGACCAAGATTCTCTGCCTCCATACGATATTTTGGATGACATCTTGCAACGCCTCATTCAAAATCACCAATCACCCGCCCAAATAGTTGCTGTCGGACACGATCCAGTTGTTGTAGACAGAGTAATTCAGATGGTGGCACGTGCGGAATTTAAGCGGCGACAAGCACCTCCAGGATTAAAAATCACCGATCGCGCTTTTGGTACTGGTTGGCGCATGCCTATTGCCAGCAATTGGCTTGCTGTTAAAAATACTTACCAGGCAAGAAATATCCCTACGCCTTCCTTGGCACGCTGGGACGGGCGAGATGCCCATCCCAGGATTAAGTAGTGAAATGTTTGTAAAAGGGTACTGGGTACTGGGGATTGGGGCATAAAAATTATGAATTATGAATTATGAATTATGAAATTTTCAGCCCAATCGCATTCATCATTCATAATTCTCACCAGTCTCCAGTCCCTAGCCCTTTGAATTTTTAAGTGCGGAATACCCTACCCCTTTGATCGGGATGCACACCATGACTTGTTTACAAGCTTTTGTTACCTTTATTTACATAAAGCAACATAAATTAAACAAAGGACTGGCGATATGATGAGTATCTTGATTGGATTATTTGTTGTTGGTTGGGTAGCGGCTTCCGTATTAGGTTCTCTGGCTTATTTCCTGGGAGAACAGAGAAAGCCCATCCACGAGCGTAACTGGCGTTCCGAGTCTTTTGAAAAATTGGCTAAGTCCATCACTGGCAAGGAAACAGACTATAGCGATCGCACTCCTGCTTATGGGATGGATGCCTATGCCAGCAACACACTACCTAGCTAGAGTAATGGGGGGTGTTACGCTGTTGCTAACGCACCACCCCCACCAAAATTTCTATAGAAATAGTTCCCAAATTAAATCCGGTTTCTCTGTCTGAGAAACCGGATATTTCATTAGTTCTATTTTTAATTACAACGGACGATAGACGCGGTAGTTGATATTAGGAAATACATTGTCCATAAATTCGACTTTTTCTAACCAACCACTGTCGATTTTGCCGATATTAATATCTTCGTAGAGCTTGTTAAAACGCATCAAGTGCGATCGCGTCCGTCTGACTGCATAGGGAACCATCGTTCCCGTCCGCATAATAAACGCCCAGTCAGAAGATTGTGCTAAAAGCAACTCTCGCGCTGCTTGGTTCAGCGCTTTCCACTCCAGTTCATCGACTGCTTCTCTTTTAGAGAGTTCAATCATGCGTTCGGCAGCTTTATGCAAATGTGGGTAAATCCACGCATTTGTGTCGTTTAACCAATACTCATGGAAACCTTTGAAACCCCAACTAGACTGAGAGGGACGGCAAACCTGCTGAGTCGGATATGCGCGTAAATAATCAGCCAAGTGAGTCATTTGATATGTTTGTTGGTCATACCAGGACTTGCGGAACAGGTAATCAATAAACCAAGGCCCCTCATACCACCAGTGTCCAAATAATTCTGCATCGTAGGGCGAAACCACAATTGGTGGACGCTGCATTATACCGTAGAGATGCCCAATTTGCTGCTCGCGATTATACATAAAATTAGCAGAATGTTCAGCAGCTTTTTCCCTTGCCCAATATGGATCGTAGAGTGCTTTATCTCCTAGACCTAAGCCACGACCAGTAATTTTATGGTATTTAATACCAGTATTTTTTCGCTGACCGTTGGGCATAATGTAGGGCTTGATATACTCATATTCAGCTTCCCAGCCCAAGTCTTTGTAAAACTCTCGGTATTCCGGCGCACCAGGATAACCTACTTCCGAAGACCACACCTGTTGAGAAGATTCATGGTCACGTCCAAAAGCAGCTACACCAGTTTCTGTAAAAATAGGGGCATAAGTGCCAAAGCGTGGACGAGGACGAGCATAGAGGATACCATGTCCATCAATGAGAAAGTAGCGTAATCCAACATCTGCCAGCATCCGCTCTAAACCTTCATAGTAGGCACATTCTGGCAACCAAATACCCCTAGGAGGACAACCAAAATTTTCCTCGTAGTGTTCATATGCTACCTTCAACTGTGCCCACACTGCTTGCGGATACATTTTCATGAGTGGTAAGTAACCGTGGGTAGCACCGCATGTAATGATTTCGAGGTTATTTGTGTCTTGGAACTGCTTAAAAGCTGTCACCAAGTCACCTTTGTAGCGTTCCCAGATTTGTCGCGTGGCGTTAAATTCACTAGCGTAATGTTCGGCTAGATATTTGATATGACCATGATGAGAATTATGCTCAATTTCAAGCTCTGCAAGTTCTTCTAGTTTTGCTAAATGAGCATCGTAGCGTTCTTGCAGCAGAGGATCGCGCAGCATTGACACTAGAGGTGGTGTCATGCTCATCGTGATTTTAAAGTCAATCCCGTCTCGCTTTAACCCTTCAAAAACTCGTAGTAAAGGTATGTAAGTTTCTGTAATAGCTTCATAAAGCCATTCTTCCTCTAGCACATAGTCACTTTCTGGGTGACGGACGAAGGGAAGATGTGCGTGCAGTACTAGCGCAACGTAGCCAATAGCCATAATGATTCCGGGGTGGTACTAAATATATCGGACGATAGGGATTTGGCAGAAGTTAACAATATTTTAAGACTTTCTGGGGATCGTAACAGGCTTTAGCCAACACTTTACAGTGGCTAATACTCCACACTAGGGAAGGGAAAAAGGCAAAAGGTAGAACAAGCCAGTCTTTTCATCTATTTTTTGTCAACGGTATTTTGTCTTTTGCAAAGCAAAAAGCTAGATTTGCAGGAAAAAGACTAAGTAGGAAAGGTTAAAAGTGTTTGTCCTTTTCTTCTACTTCTATTCCCGCAAGAAGTTTGTTGTTAGCTTATCTTGTTATTGGTCTCCTGAAACATAAGGACATTGTTAAAAGTGAAAAAGCAAATTGCTTTTTTTCTTGCCGAGCAGTAATTTATTTCATCCCCTTTTTCTGATGTTTTCGGCTATTAAAGCAAATAATCGAGGTTGGCGATCGCACCCTTGGCCAACGGCACACAATACCCGAAGCACTCTACTTATCCTGTTTATCCTCATCAAGTGCCTTTTGGATTGCTTGCCTACAGAATTCAGCAGGGTTATCTTTTGCTTTTACCTTATCTTTCATTGACTTAGGCATTTTGATAGTCATACTTTGTATAAGCTTGCCCGATCGCATTATTTCACCCTCCATAGCTAATAGTAAAAATCGTCAGACACCATGTCTGACGATTTTAGACATAAGATGCAGCTAGACGGTAGATAAGTAAAAATACTTTATAAAAATGATTAACAAAATTGGTTGAAAAAGCCACTTCAACCATTACTTCAACCAAGTCGTGTTGACTAAAAAAGCTAAAAGTCTTATGGGTAAACGGAGAGGGTGGGATTTGAACCCACGAATAGGTCGCCCTATTAACGCATTTCGAGTGCGCCGCATTCAACCACTCTGCCACCTCTCCAGGTGATGGAGATACACAGTATACTCCAAAATTATATTAAATAGCATTCTTTTCCAGCGTAGCACGATATGAAGATAAGTCTATATCTGGCGGTCGCAATAAATTGATATTTTCAAAATTTGTCAGGGAATTAGGCGATTATAGATGCAGCCTAGCTCCAATGCAAATTAAGTAATACTGAAGTGAGAGAGCCAGAGGCTCTTAATTCTCGTTACCAGGTTGAACCTGGTAACGAGGGTGATAAGCTTGTCTGGGGGCACCTGCAACTGCTGCAAGATGTGAATCAAGGCAATCAAAATCTCAATTTTTTTTCTCACTATTCCCAGGAGTAGGTTTTAACTTGTTGAGATTATCGCCGCTAATAGAGTAGGCTGCACCAAAACCAATCACAAAACGCCCTTGTTGAGGAGTGAGTTTAAAAATGCGAAAATCAAGTAAACCGCTTAATACTTCGATAATTTCACCAAAACGAGCATGAAATTGATTAACGATTTCCTGCCATATATCGGTTTCGCGCTCTATCAAGGTTGCCGTACAATCAAAAGTTAAACGACGACGGGCAAAAATTTGTTCTGTTTTACCTTCATCTTCAATCAACATCACACTGGCATGAGGATTAACAGAAAGGTTTTGAGTGTGAGTTGAAAGACCGCTGACATAAATATAGATGTTTTTTGATTCATCCATTACAAAAGGAGCATAGCTAGCATCGGGTATTCCTTGATTGCTAGCTGTGCTGATAATTGCACTTTGGAATTTTTGAATAAAAACTTCGTACTCTGCTTGGGCTTTTTCGATATTGTTCATGTTATTTGTTGGTTGTTGGTGTTGGTTGGAATAATACCAAACAACTAACAACCAACAACATTACAACATAATCAAACCTAGCCGCACACCAACAGTTACAGCCTCAGTACGTGTTGAGACACCCAGTTTTTGAAAGATAGAAGAGATGTGAAATTTAACAGTATGCTCAGAGATTTGCAAGCGTTTGGCGATCGCCTTATTACTTAGCCCAGAACCAAGCATGTCTAAAACCTCGATTTCTCGGGGTGTCAATGCTTGCACTGGGTTAAGCAAGGCTGGATTTGATGCACTTAACTCTGGCAGATTCAGCAAATATTCAACAGCATCGGGGTGCAAAACTACTAATCCAGAAGCTACTGCCTCAACAGTGGCAATAATTTCGGACTCTGTGCAGACATTCAATAATACACCTCGTATATCAACAAAGAACCACAGTTCAGAGTTTTTCCTGATGACTATTGACTGTAAACTATGGACTAATAACTAATTTATTAATTCGTAGCAATTATTTACATATTTTGTAGTATTATATTTTATTTTGTAACTATTTAATTATCCCAGTAGGTCTATTCCTTTAGACTGATCTTCAATAGAAAACATTTGGGATAAGCACAAATGCATTCGGTAAATCTTATTTGTCATGAATTTGTTATTGCTGTCTCTTTTGTCGCTTGTGTTGTCGGTCTAATTATATTGTTGGATAACAAACAGCAAAAAGATGATACAGACGCAACAGAGCTAGTTTTGTTTAGAATGACGTTCTCTTATTGGCTCGTTTACTGTGTTGCTTTTGCCATTGAAAAAATTCTTTTACCAAATTGGGAAGCTCTACAAATGACTTTAAGAATTACTACCGCTCTGTCATATTTTTTAACATTTTCTTGCATTGTCAGCCTGCCTCTACACAAATTCGCAATGCGACGGGTTGAGGAATAGTTGTTAGTTAGTTGTTGTTAGTTAGTTGTTGGTGGTTGGTAGTTGGTGGTAAACAAGTAACAAACAACAAACAACTACCAACTATTACTTTTGCATGGCGATCGCCAATGCTTCTTCGAGTTGTTCCTGTGACAAAGTGGTCAAGATAAACACTTCTTGCACTGTTTTACCTTGACGTGCGATGACTTTAAAACCCCCACGAATTGGTACAGACACCCGCAATTGCAACTTTGGACTGTGACCTTTCACTCTTCCAATTTCTCCTGGTGTTATTGTTTGAATTCCATCTAACTTGCAGAGACGTTCCAAAATGGGAATCAGACCAGAGATATGGGTTGAGTGATTCCAAACTAATCTGCCATCTTTGGCAGGTGTTGCCTTACGAGTGTCTGCGGTGGGTTTAGTCATGATTTTTACGCTGCTTCCAGAGGAGCCATTGTTAAACCAGCTCGACGCAACTGCTGGTGATAAAGTTCAGCTGGTTCTTGGGGCCCAATCCAAACAATGGCTTGACCCTCGTAGTGTACCTGGTTAGTGAGTTCCCAAGCGCGATCGCTAGTCATCCCCGGAATATATTTCATCAAGCACTCAGCGACATGCTGAAAAGTATTAAAATCATCGTTCAAAACAATGACTTTATAATTCGGGTAGCTCTTGCGGGTAACTTGACTAGACCGTTCAGGAGCTACAGTTGGTGCCGTTGCCATCCCGTAAACAGCTGCTGAAAGTCTTGTAATCATAAGAATACTTAGCCAACGGATCTTTACAAAACTACATCACAAATAACAGTTTAGTCGATGGTTAGTGGTTAGTGGTTAGTGGATAGTGGTACACAACCAACTACTAACTACTAACTACTAACTACTAACTAATTATTTCCAATCTTCCCAATTTTGATTAAAAATCGAGGTATCTGGGAAAGCAGTAGGGTTGCCGTTTTCTTTTAACAACCTTTGCAGGGCAATAAGTTGCGGTTCAATCTTTGGTAATTCATCCACTAATTGGTAGGGAGCGATATTATTTTTCAAGGCAAAAGCAGCCGTAGTCCCCGCCGCAGCACCAGCAGACCATTCAAAAGAGTGTACTCTATACGCTGCCGCTGCAATGTGGCTCGTCGCAATACTTTTACCTCCAACTAGTAAGTTATCAATTTTTTGGGGAATCATCGCCCGCAGGGCTATTTGGAAGGGGTAAGCTTGTCCTGCACCACGTCTTTCACCTGCACGTTCCGTATTTCCGGGTGCTTCTGGCGGGCTTTTGGTCATGCAAGGATGGAAGTCAATTGCATAGTGACCAATACCGATCGCATCCGGGAAGATAGTAGAACGAGTTCGCCTAGCAACATTTTCTGGGCGCTTTTGTCCAGTAAGCACCGACAAAGCTTCTAAACCAGACAATGCTGCTTTCAAGCGGCGATACTCAGCAGGTGGAAGTGCCTGGCGGTAATATTCATCATCGTAGTTGCGGCGAGAAATATCAATTTCCCAAATACTAAAGCCACCAGGTGCTCCCCAACTAGGACGTCCAATGATACGTCGCCCTTCGCGCATATACGGATATTTTGACAAGCCATGTGCTGTCCCCATCGGTGAATTCAGCCCAGCAAGAAAGCGATTATTCGATTGCGGCTGCTTGACAGCTTTTCCTAGCTGGGAATCTGTAGTACCTGCTACTAGCCAATAATAGTAACCTAGAGCATGTTCCTCAGCATTACGCAAAGCTTCTATCCGCAATCCACCCATCCAACCATCTGATTTCAACTGCCCGGTAGCTTGGAGTTGTTGGCGAGTATAAATGAGGTTATCCTTAGCAGTTCCAGGGCGATAGTCGTTACCCCAAGTCCAGTTTTGCATGGAAATGTCGCCTGGTGTAGGAGCTGTAAAAATTATACCGCCGAATTTCATTGTTTCTCCTTTGTGGGGACTCTTGATGCGGCGGTAGGTGAATACTAAAGGAAAGCTTGCCAATCGTGATAATTCATAGCTGTAATAGGGTGAATACTGTTGATAGAATGGGGGCATTGTGTGCTGCTTGGGTTCGCGAGTAGCCTCCATTGCAAATGTGTAAGTAAAGCCTTGAGTGCAATAGGGATCGTTAGTAGCACTAGAGGAAGAAGGCTCTAAATAAGAACGAGCGTCTATGCCCAAGCGATAGGGGACATCAGCAAGACCGATAATTTCTCCGGTTTCAGTGGTATCCATAACATACCAGTTAGGAGCATTACCTTTTTTTGCTCGCTTGGGAGCAAAGCGAATAATGGTTTTGGTAAAGCGAGACGAGTTTTGGTAAGTATAGGCGTCTTTAATGGTTTGAGATAAGGGAAACGTGTTTAACGGTGGTGCGTTGGGGGCTGGCCGATGTTGGATGGCGATCGCATTATTAATTATTTTCCCATCCGCACTAATATTTAAGTCCTTAATTACCGTATTCGGAAACCATTGCAGTTTGCCCCTACCTTGTTTTGCTGCGTCTTTGAGCATAGAAGTCAAAATTTCATGACCATCGCGGGGCATAAAACAAGAATCGCTTACCCAGCAATCACCAGGATTGAGTTTTCCGTACTTGCGTTCAATCCGCTTTCGCAAATCCAAGTAACCGCGAGAGTAATATAACTTGGCACGCTGGGTTGGTCGTTCGTCAAGTGCAGAAGTTCCCTGAGAAGAAATTTGTCCTCCTAACCAGTCAGTAATTTCTGTCAAGCAAACTGTTTTACCTGCCAGTAACCCCTCGTAGGCGGTAGCAGCACCAGAAAGTCCGCCACCAACCACAAGAATGTCACAGTTTACTGTTTTGTCAGGGGTTCTGGGTGTTGCGGCAATAACGGAGTAAGGTGCAATAAAACTAGAAATGAGAGTCAGACTAATTAAAGATGTTTGAGGAAAGGCTACTAAGTGTTTGCGCTTCATGTTAAATCTGATTCCGTTCAGCTCCTACATCAGAATTTATACCTTAGCTCTTAATTAAAAGTTAGGGGTAGGCTCTTAAATCCGTCACAACAGGATGAAATTCCTATCTTGCCAGTAGAGATTTGCCACGGCACGTCTCTACGCAGCCAGCAATTTATTTTACGGCTCTTAATTAAGTGAAGATTGCAGTACGTTCATAAATTCGTAGGTAAACGGAAGTGAAGCAGCAATAATCTGCCACAAAACTGTAGCGGTTGTGGCTTCTGTGGCACGTTCATTTCCAATGAGGTTGTACAGTGCACTAAACAACTGAGTATGCGACAAGATGGCAGAACCTTCGCCCTCATTGGCACCAGCAAGATTTTGCTGCATGAACTCGCTAATGTTCACTTGTTTCCTCTACATATTGATGATTTAATGCACAACTGAGCGCTTCTGCTGACCTAGTGGCGTGACCTGGCTAATTTGATGCATAAATATAACTATTGTGGGGTAGGCATCTTGCCTGTTCTGGGCGGGCAAGATGCCTACCCCACAAGAAAATCATAATGCGCTATTTTAAGGCGGTCATGCTACTAGGCTGACACTGAAGAACGATTGCTTACTATTTTCTAATAAAAAGTTTAATCAGATAGCCCACATTAACGTGTAGAAATAAAACGTTCAAACTTTTCACGATTAATGCAGTGTTTACTGGTGCAATTAATGTACTTTTAACAGTAAATATAAGCAATCCAACTACTTATTAGCCAGCAATTTTTCGTATATCTCCCCACAATGGGATCAAAAGTCGAAAGTTTGCATATATCTACCCATGAAGGGATAAAAAGCCGAATTTTTCTACAAAACATCCTAAATTCCAAGTCTTTTATAAACCATTCACATACGCTTTGGCAGCTTAACTTGATTTTGAACTCGAACAGATAACCTCGAATACTGCTTCTACCGACAACCTAAGCAGTTTAACTACAACCAGTCTGTAGTTACCTGGCAGTGCGACCAAAACTGAACACTCTTGCTTGACCCCTAATTCGATCCCAACTCAGCAAACAACTTTGCCAAAACCACATTAGAAAACAAAAATCCATCGGGATCGGTTAAGCGCAACCTTTCTCCCACAACTTCCATCCAGCCTTTCTCAAAGTACAAATCGCAACACTTCCTAATCTCTTCTACCTTGTCTTCCCCAAACTGTTCTGCCAACACTTCTAAACTCACACCTTCTGCCAAACGCAACCCCAGCATTAAGGTTTCTAACAAAATTTCATCAGGTGATGTGACTTCACAATCAATCACACATCCAGTTTCTACCCATTGATAATATTCCTTTGTTTTACGCGGACGAGTAAACCGCTTCCCCTCTACATAACTCGCTGCACCCATGCCAAAGCCATAATAGGGGCGATTTTCCCAATAAACTCGATTATGCCGACATTGGTGTCCTAGTTTAGCATAGTTGGAAATTTCATAATGCTCGTAGCCTGCACCAGTTAAGATTTGCTGCGCCATTCGGTACATTTGCACCGTCATTTCATCGGTTGGTAGAGGAGCAGCACCAGGTTTATAATAACGACCAAAGGCAGTTCCGGGTTCGATAGTTAGATCGTATATAGATATATGTGTCGGTGCGATCGCAACTGCTTTTTCTAAATTCTCCTGCCACCTGTCTAAAGTTTGATGCGGCAATCCCGATATTAAGTCTATGCTGAATTCGGGAACCCCGACTTGGTGAATTAACTCCACTGCTGCAAAAATATCAGCAACGGTGTGCGATCGCCCACAGACTTGCAACAAATCTGTATGAAACGCTTGTACACCCAAACTAACACGGTTGATCCCGGCGCTGCGATAGCCTTGGATGTGTGCTAAATCGAACGTACCTGGATCTATTTCCATAGAAATTTCTGCACTAGGATAAATATCAAATTTTTGTTTTAAAGCTGTCAATATACGTTGTAACTGCTGCACAGATAGAAGAGAAGGAGTACCACCACCAAAAAAAATAGTCTCCAGAGGTTGACCAAAATCAGGCGCGATCGCAATTTCTTTACATAGCATTTCTACGTATTCAGAGACAGTGCCAGATGTTTCACCGCGCAAGCGATCGCCCAAAACCGAGATGGGAAAATCACAGTAAAAACATCGACGCCTGCAAAAGGGAACATGTATATAAGCAGCACTGGGAATTCCTGAAACTATATATTTTTGTGCCATTTTGAGTAAAAATTAAAATATCATTCTAAGAATTACAAAACATGAATATTAATACGTTATTAACAATTTTTTATCGTTTTCCAACAAAAAGATGACAAAAATAAAGCATAAAAATCTTTGGTTATAATGATTGCAGATGTTATCTGTCTCAGCCTTTAGGATGAAGCTCATATATTGTAAATCTGTCTTAGCGATAAGTTTAAAAATACTAGACTGATTAGCTAACACAGTTGTAGGAAAGCAATACAACCATGCTTGATGCAATTATCATTTTCTCATTCATATTCGCAGCAGCAGGTGTAGGGTTCTATAGTATCGATTTGCTACCAAGCGGGGCACTAGATCGAGTGACGAACTTAGAGGCTTTGCGCTTAGTTGTTGCCGCTTTTGCTGCTATTATTGGGGGCGCAGTCGGACTGAGATTCCAGACCGAATATCGGCGTCTAGAGGCGCAAGTCCGGGAAATGCCGTTTGAAGTCATCTTGACTCGGGCGATCGGTTTAGTAATCGGGTTGCTGGTGGCTAACTTGATGTTAGCACCAGTGTTCTTGCTGCCAATTCCTGTTGACTTTAGCTTTATCAAACCACTGGTAGCAGTTGTTGGTAGCATTGTGCTGGCATACACCGGCATGAATCTAGCAGACACCCACGGACGCGGATTGTTGCGTTTAATTAATCCCAACACCGTGGAAACAATGGTAGTAGAAGGAACACTTAAACCAGCTAGCACAAAAGTTTTAGACACTAGTTGTATTATCGATGGTCGCATCGAAACACTACTAGAAACTGGCTTTTTAGAAGGACAGCTTCTGGTACCGCAATTTGTTTTGCAAGAATTGCAACAGGTTGCAGATGCCAGCAAAGACCAAAAGCGGGTGCGGGGAAGACGCGGACTAGAGATTCTCAACCGGATCAAAACAATGTACCCCGATCGCATTTTGATCAACCCTGTGGACTACGATGATATCACTACCGTAGATGCGAAGTTAGTACGGTTTGCCCAAGAAATCAACGGCACACTACTAACCAATGACTACAACTTATCCAAAGTTGCTAGCGTTCAGAAAGTGCCTGTTCTGAATGTTAACGATTTAGTAAACGCTGTACGTCCCACCTACTTACCAGGCGATAACATTGACCTGAAGATTCTCAAAGAAGGTAAAGAACCCAGCCAGGGAATTGGCTACTTAGACGACGGCACAATGGTTGTTGTTGAGGAAGGTAGTAGTTATGTGGGTGGTGAATTGCGGGTAGTCGTTACCAGTGCTTTGCAGACTACTGCTGGAAGAATGATTTTTGCCAAACCGCAAGCTTCGGCATTGGCATGAGGAAAAATGTCAAGTTTAAATTTGATCAAATCCTCTGAATCGGTGCGGATTGGCTGCACCGATTCTTTTTTTGCGATCGTTTCTTCAGTGGTTGGTTGTTGGTTGTTGTACAGACGTGCCATGGCATGTCTGTACATTGGTTGCTGGTTATTTCCAATTCCCAATTCCCAATGCCCAATGCCCACTCCCCCACTCCATCTCAGTGCGATCGCCAATTAGATGGACATGATATTATTTATGCGCTGTCATAAAAGTAATTGATTAAAATCAACAATAAAAAATAAAAAAATAATAAAGAATTAGAATGAAAGCGATAAAATTTACTGTTTTGACAGCTATTACTAGCATTGGGTTGGGGATCGTTAGTTATTGGGGAACGGTGGCGATCGCATTACCGCCACCAGAAGATACACCAGAAGAAATCTTACGGACAGAAATTATCACCGCAGCGCGATCGCCCATTGATGGCAAACCCCTAACAGCCGCAGAATATGCACAACTGCAAGCCCAACTGCAACAAGCCCCACCACCAAAACTGAGTCCTAACATACGGCAAAATATCTTTTTGCTGAACCTGCGTAAAGCATTACTTCAGCTTTTCCCATTTTTGGATACATTGATTTAGTCAAGAGTTAGTGGTTAGTAGTTAGTGGTTAGTAGTTATTTTTATTTACTCCCTATCTCCCCCTCTCTCCCTCTCAAGTACTATGATCGTGGAGACAAAAATTGCAAATAAATGTAAAGAATATATATAGAACTTAAAAAAGCAAATTTACTTAGTCACTTTATTCAATCAACGTAGGTAGCTCCATGTCTATGACCACGATCGCCCCCGAACAGGTAAACCGCATTGTTTGGAATCAACATCAAGATCCGTTTGAAGTACTGGGTTCCCATCTCATAGAAGAAAATGGTACCAAAACCGTCTGGGCTGTGCGAGCGTACCTACCTAATGCCAGTGCAGCGTGGGTTATCCTTCCAGAGGAAAGAAAAGAATACCCAATGCAAACCGTGCATCATCCCCACTTTTTTGAATGCGCCATTGAAACAAAAGAATTAGCAAATTACCAGTTAAGAATCAAAGAAGGCGAACACGAGCGAGTCATCTACGATCCTTATGCTTTCCGTTCGCCCCGCTTGACTGATTTTGATTTGCACCTGTTTGCTGAAGGTAATCACCACCGGATTTACGAAAAACTGGGAGCGCACCTCACCGAAGTAGACGGCGTCAAAGGCGTGTATTTTGCTGTTTGGGCACCCAATGCCCGCAATGTCTCCATCATAGGCGATTTTAACCAGTGGGATGGACGCAAACACCAAATGCGTAAAGGTCAAACTGGAGTTTGGGAATTGTTTATTCCCGAACTTGGGATAGGAGAACATTACAAATACGAAATTAAAAATATAGAAGGCCACATATACGAAAAATCCGATCCCTACGGTTTCCAACAAGAACCCCGCCCCAAAACAGCATCGATTGTCACTGATTTAGACAACTATCAGTGGAACGACCAAGACTGGATGGAGGTGCGGCGTCACACCGATCCCCTCACTCAGCCTATTTCAGTTTACGAAGTACACTTAGGCTCTTGGTTACACGCCTCTAGTGCCGAACCACCCAAACTCCCCAATGGGGAAATTGAACCTGTAGTTCCTGTTTCTGAACTCAACCCTGGTGCACGCTTCCTCACCTACCGGGAATTGGCAGATCGACTGATCCCTTATGTTAAAGATTTGGGATACACTCATATTGAATTATTGCCCATTGCCGAACATCCCTTTGATGGTTCCTGGGGTTATCAAGTCACCGGGTACTACGCCCCTACTTCCCGTTATGGCAGACCCGAAGATTTCATGTATTTTGTTGACCAATGCCATAAAAATGGAATTGGCGTAATTGTGGATTGGGTTCCCGGTCACTTCCCCAAAGATGGTCATGGTTTAGCTTTCTTCGATGGCACTCACCTTTACGAACATGCCGATCCCCGCAAAGGCGAACATAAAGAATGGGGTACTTTAGTATTCAACTACTCACGCAACGAAGTCCGCAATTTCTTAGTTGCCAATGCCCTGTTCTGGTTTGACAAGTACCACATTGACGGCATTCGCGTCGATGCTGTTGCCTCGATGCTCTATCTCGATTATTGCCGCAAAGAAGGCGAATGGCTGCCTAACCAGTACGGTGGTAGAGAAAACCTAGAAGCAGCTGATTTCTTGCGTCAGGTAAATCACATTATTTTTAGTTATTTTCCTGGCATTGTCTCCATTGCCGAAGAATCTACGTCATGGCCAATGGTTTCCTGGCCTACCTACACTGGCGGATTGGGCTTTAACTTAAAGTGGAACATGGGCTGGATGCACGACATGCTTGATTATTTCAGCATGGACCCTTGGTTCCGTCAGTTCCACCAAAACAACGTCACCTTTAGCATGTGGTATCACCACAGCGAAAACTTCATGTTGGCACTTTCTCACGATGAAGTCGTGCATGGCAAGAGCAATATCATCGGCAAAATGCCAGGGGATAGATGGCAGAAGTTCGCTAACGTGCGTTGTTTGTTTAGCTATATGTTTGCTCACCCAGGCAAGAAAACCATGTTTATGAGCATGGAGTTTGGGCAGTGGAGTGAGTGGAATGTTTGGGGCGATTTAGAATGGCACTTGTTACAGCATGAGCCGCACCAACAACTCAAAGAATTTTTCAAGGATCTAAACCATCTCTATCGCAATGAACCTGCTTTGTACACTCTCGATTTTGCTCAGGAGGGCTTTGAGTGGATTGATTGTAGCGACAATCGCCATAGCGTAGTCTCCTTCATCCGCAGAGACAAAGACTCTGAAGATTTCGTTATCATCGTTTGCAACTTCACACCCCAACCCCATTCCCACTACCGCATCGGTGTACCAGAACCAGGATTTTATACCGAGTTGTTTAATAGTGATGCGCGTCAGTATGGTGGCAGCAATATGGGTAATCTAGGCGGTAAATGGACGGATAATTGGTCAATGCACAACCGTTCCTATTCACTAGATTTGTGTTTGCCGCCCTTGGGAGTGTTAATTCTCAAGTTGGATAGGAAGAAGACAGCAGAAGTGATGGAATCTTAATCGAGAGGGTGGGCATTGCCCACCCTAAATTTTTGACTGGTGATTATATTTGGAATTTGAAGTCGGTGAGTAGCCTTGATAATTTACGCCCTCTGCGGATGAAAAAAATTCCCTTTTAGTTAGTCCAAACTCTTATCTAGTAAGGATTTGGGCAATCGCTTTGATTCCGAGCGCGTACAATGCAACCCGTTTTGGCACGATGACCTCAAAACTAACGGCTGAGATGAGCTGCTGCCGGAAGCGGGAGCGACGCAGGAGCGGACGCTGGAGGCAGTCAGCTCCATGCCCTTGTTCGGCGGCTGCTTACAGCCAGCGACGCACAGAAGCCCTATAGGGCAAGTAGTCCGACGGGAAGCGGGTCTCCAGGTATTGCTCCTCTCGCGGGATGACCACGAACGACATCAGCGCCACCGCTGGCATGAGGGTGACGAGTAGCCAGAGACTGTTGACCCAGCATGCGACACTACCATTAACACATCTTCAAGTTTGGCGGTTGTGGGACGAAAAGTTTGTTTCAGGCATTGCCAGGCGATCGCCAGCAACGCGTAGGGGTTCAGGGAGAGGATTTGGGTTAAATTTCTTGGAGAAGGGCGATCGCACTCAATAAGCTCACAATAAAATTGAGCAATCGCACCTCTGTTTGGGAAGCGTTATCTAGGTGAACACATGCGATCGCAGTTCTCTAGAAAAAAGCGATCGCAATTCCACAACAAGCTGTCGTTAGATCACAACAAGCTGTCGTTAGATCTCAACAAGTTGTCGTTAGATCGCAACAAGTTGTCGTTAGATCGCAATATGTAGATCCCCCCAACCCCCCTAAAAAAGCAAGGCTGTTTTATTCAATCAGGTAAGGATTTTGTCAAGAGTACTCGCTGTGAAATTTGCTGAAGTTGGTGAGCGAAAAATCACCGCAAAGACCAGAAAATTTCAGTGCGATCGCTTATTTCCCAATAATATTGATAGCTTTCAAAATTGCTTCTGGCTGCGTTTGTGGAATTGCATGGCCTGTTTTGGGTAGAACACATAGCTGGGAGTGAGGGATATGAGAGTGCAATCGATAGGCGTTGACTTTGGGAGAGATAAAATTATCAGCATCACCTATAACTATCACAACAGGGATGTTAATCTCGCCATAATGTTTTTTCATAATATTTAATGTTGATTGCAAACTACTGTTGTCTTGCAGCATGGCTTGAATTTGAATCGGTCTTGCCCACAGTGCTTGTGCTGCTTTAGCATACTCCCTTGGTAAGGGTGTTGGTGAAAACGCTTCACGCAGACGTTTGCGGAAAATACGTCCGATCAGGATCGGGGGTAGAAATTTGAGCAACATTCCTAGTAGTGGGAACTGTGCAAACTTGGCTAGCGGCAAAAGTGCCCGAGTAACTTTGTAGGCTATGGCAGAAATAAGCACAATCCCAGAGATTTCATCGGGGTAGCGCAGTGCATAGGCTAGCACGATAGCGCTACTCCAACAATGTCCAACTAATATCGGTTTCTCAATACCGAGTTTTTGCAACGCACCACGTAACAGTTGAGCTTGCACTAACGGCGTTGCTTGTTGATTAGGGCGAGTGCTATAACCATGTCCGGGACGATCAAAAGCATAGGCACAATATTCTTGAGCAATGCAGTTGAATGTTTCAGGTAAATAATCTTGCAAAAAGCCAGGGTTATCATGCAGCAAAATAACGGCTTGACCGGAACCTTTGCAAATATAGTGCAACTTCACTCCAGCAACTTTCACAAAGTTTCCTTGAGGGGGAAATTCAGCTTCAGCCCGTCGAATTGCTTGATTCGTGTACCAATCGTAAGCGATCGCTACTGCAATTAAAGTCCCCAAAACAATTACTGCAAGAATCAGCCAGAGCATTTATTTACCTTTGCAATTTTTCTGCTTCAGGCTATAGTCTACATCCTTAATACTTACATCTTGTGTGATGCAATTTAAGAATGATGCACTTTCATAACAATTACAACCAGGATTGAGATATCGATCTAAAATTCGATTACTTGTAAAAAGGTCAATCAATTTTTTATAACCGAGTTTTCACTAACTTGCTTGTAGCTAATTAACATAGCAATTCGTGCCCTCTCCCCTTCCCCTCTCCCAATTTGGGAGAGGGCGGGGTGAGGGAAGTACTATCTTTGACTGCTATTTAGTATGACAGAACCCGGACAGAGACAGTAATTCCCAATCCAAAATCTAAAATCCAAAATGGTATGACATACAACCAGGCGATCGCACTAACAAAACTAGCCAGTTGATTCCAAAACCATAAAAAAGCTATTTGTCAAATATTTAGCAGAGAAGGGCGATCGCTAATAGTCTCTTTTAGGAAACTGCATAACTTGCATGTGGTTTCACCTATTTTATTAGGTAAGCAGACAGTTCAAACTGAATAATAGCTGACCTGAACAACACGTCACGTGAACAAAGAAAAAACTGGGGTGCTATGTCTGAGTTCTCGCGCAATCTAGCGTTTGTGATTGGGATTAACAATTATGGTAATGGCATTTCTCCTCTGCAAAACGCGGTTAACGATGCCAAAAAGCTAGTAGAAATTCTGCGTACAAAGCATGATTATCACGTATGGGTGTGCTTAGATGAGGTAGCCATCCTTAGTAATCTGAAAAAATTCCTCGAACAAACTCTACCACAACAAATTAAAGCAGATGACCGTCTGCTGTTTTACTTTGCTGGACATGGAATTGCCCTCAATGGCGATGATGGCCCGCAAGGTTATTTAATCCCCCAAGATGCCAAGCTAGGAGACACCAAAACTTACCTACCGATGACCCAGTTGCAGGAGTGCTTAAGTAATTTGCCCTGTCGTCATTTCTTGGGAATCCTTGATTGCTGCTTTGCTGGTGCTTTTCGCTGGTCGAGTACTAGAAACTTGTTACCTGTGCCAAAAGTCATTCACAAAGAAAGATACGATCGCTTTATTACCGATCCAGCCTGGCAAGTCATTACCTCTGCTGCTTACGATCAAAAAGCCTTAGATGCCTTCGTGCTCAACACCGAACGCGGTCAAATCGGCGACCATTCCCCTTTTGCCGCAGCTTTACTGGAAGCGCTAGAAGGTAAAGCTGATGCCTATCCTCCTGCTGCTAATGGTAAATCATCAGGAGATGGGGTAATTACTGCTACTGAATTGTACTTATATTTGCGCGACGCAGTTGAACCAGGAACAGAAGGATACCGCCAACGGCAAACCCCCGGTATCTGGCCTCTGAAAAAACACGATAAAGGCGAGTATATTTTTCTAGCTCCTGGGCATCCACTCAACTTACCCCCAGCGCCACCCCTAGATGAATCTCAAAATCCCTATCGTGGCTTGCAATCGTTTGATGAAAGACACAGTCACCTGTTTTTTGGCAGGCAAGCTTTGACCGAACAACTGTATCAATACATTTTGGGGCAACCATTGACAGTGGTGCTGGGGGCTTCGGGTACGGGTAAATCTAGCTTAGTTAAGGCGGGATTGATTCCTTACATTAAAAGGATGCAGAACCCCACCCCCGTTGATGGGGAGGGGGCAAGGCAGCAATGGCGTATCCTAGCTCCAATGCGTCCCGGAGAGTCTCCATTACGGGCTTTAAATAATACGCTGACACAAGAAAAATCACTTATTTATTCTATTACCAGCTTGCCTTCCATTGAAAAATTAGAAACTCTTTCTACCAATCTGGCAACTTGGATGGAATTGAACCCGCAGTCAAATTTACTACTAATAGTTGATCAATTTGAAGAACTGATCACTCTTTGTCGGGATGAACAAGAGCGGGAAAACTTTATCAACTTTTTAGCGAAAGCTGTAAACGAATATCCAGAGCAGTTACGCTTAGTGCTGACACTACGAAGTGACTTTGAACCCCAATTTAAAAATACTGCCTTAGAACGACATTGGGCAGCAGCTCGATTTATTGTACCAGCGATGACACGAGGGGAATTGCGTCAAGCAATAGAAGAACCTGCATCTGCCAAAGTGATGTATTTTCAATCAGACGATCCCAATTATCCTTTGGTCGATCGCCTGATTGATGAAGTAGCAGATATGCCTGGTACGCTGCCTCTATTATCTTTTACACTGAGTGAGCTTTATCTCAAGTATTTAAAACGGCAAAGAATCGCTCAACAATACGGTGAAACAATTGACCGAGCGATCGCCGAGGCAGATTACCGAGAATTGGGTGGAGTGATGCGGAGTCTCACCCAAAGAGCGGATAGTGAATATGAGGAGTTAGTCAAACAGGATCGAGCCTACGAACAGACAATCCGCCATGTGATGTTACGAATGGTAGCAGTAGGCGGGGGTGAGTTGGCACGCAGACGAGTACCGTTATCGGAATTAGAGTACCCAGAACCAGAAAACGCAAGGGTAAAGGAGGTAATTAGGCGGTTCTCAACAGCGCGCTTACTTGTGGAAGGACAAGACACAGAAGGGAACCCATATGTAGAACCTGCCCATGATGCGTTAGTGCGAGGATGGCAAAAGCTGCTGGCGTGGAAACAAGATGCGGAGGAAAATTTAATTTTACAAAGGCGGCTGACCCCAGCAGCCCAAGAATGGAAAAACATCAAATCCAAAAAACAGCCAACAGATTTTCTCGCCAAAGCCGAACCTATTTTAAAGTTGCTCGATCGCAGTTTTTACTTTGCCGAAAATTTGTGTAACAAAATAAATACTAGGTTTGTGCGATCGCGACGACGTACATCAGATCGCCAAGAGCAATCCAAAGAGAAACCACGGCAGTTTCTTTGGAATGCTAATCCCTATCTCGAAGTATTGCATGAGCAACTCAAGTCTGGCGATCGCTGGTTTAACCAGTTAGAAGCTGAGTTTGTGCAGCAAAGCGTGATGCAAAAACAAAGGAATATTCATCTGCGTTGGAGCACTGCGATCGGTGTTATAACTGTATCAATTGTGTTGACTACTTTGACTCTGTTTGGTCTGAGAGGTACGCTAATAGGTCAAATCCGTACATCTAGAAAAACCGCTGAAGTAAGTTTGAATCAGAACCAAACGTTAGATGGAATGCTAGAAATTTTACACGCAGGAAAAATTTTTCAGCACCCTCTTTTGTGGTTATTTCCCACAGAACAGAAGCTACGGGAGCAAGTGAGAGGAACACTGCAAAAAGCGGTTTACACAGTCAGAGAAAGTAACCGCCAAGAAATGTATGAACGCCCACTCAGAAGCGTCAGTTTTAGTCCGGATGGTAAACAATTAGCTACCAGTGGAGATGACAGTATTGTTCGTGTGTGGAATATGCAGGGTCAGGTGATGACAAAATTGCAGGGTCATACCGACTCTGTTAGAAGCATTGTTTTTAGTCCAGATGGTCAGCTATTGGCTAGCGCTGGGGATGACAGCATTGTCCGCGTGTGGAATATGCAGGGTCAACTATTGGCAGAATTGAAGGGGCATCAAGGTTCGGTTAGAAGCATTAGTTTTAGCCCTAATAATTTGCTGATGGCTAGTGCTGGAGATGACAGCATTGTTCGCATATGGAATATGCGAGGTCAATTGATGACACAATTGCAGGGACATAAAGGTTCGATCAAAAGCGTTAGTTTTAGCCCGGATAGTCAGCTAATAGCTAGCGGTGGAGATGATAAAATTGTCCGCGTGTGGAACTTGCAGAATCAGCAAGTAAAGGAATTGAAAGGGCATCAAAAGATAATCAACGGTGTCAGTTTTAGCCCGGATGGTCAGCAACTGGCTAGCGCCGGAGAAGACGATACTGTCCGCCTGTGGAACTTGCAAGGTCGGCAATTGAAAGAATGGAAAACGCAACAAATTAAACCCTGGGATGTGGCGTTTACCCCAAATGGTCAGCAATTAGCTACCGCAGGAGGTGACGGTACTGTTCGTTTCTGGAACTTACAGGGTAATGAGATGGAGAGATTTGTAGGGCATCAAGGCCCGGTCAGAAGCCTTAGTTTTAGACGGGATGGTCAGGTACTAGCTAGCGCCGCAGATGACCTGACTGTTAGACTTTGGAATCTACGGGGTCAACAATTTGCAGAGTCAACAGGCCATCAACAGTCTGTCAACAGTGTCAGCTTTAGCCCCGATAGTCGCCAAATTGTCAGCGCTGGTAATGATGGTACTTTCCTCTTGAATTTGCAAAATCGGCAGTTAATAAGCTCAACAGTAAATCGAGGCTCGTTTAAGGGTGTTAGTTTTAGCCCGGATGGTCAGCGATGGGCAGCGGCTGGCAAAGATGGCATTATTCGCCTATGGAATTTGCAGGGTCAGCTGTTGGCAGAATTGAGAGGGCATCAAGGGTTAGTCAACAGTGTCAGTTTCAGTCCAGATGGTCAAAAATTGATTAGCGCAGGAAATGATGATACTATCCGCCTATGGAAGACGCAAAATCAGCACGATTCTCCACAACAGCCCCTGGTTTGGAAAGCACAGCAACAAGGAGTTAACAGCGTCAGTTTTAGCCCGGATGGTCAACTAATTGTTAGTGCTGGACAAAATAGTACTGTTTTTGTTTGGGACTTGCAGGGTCAGCAGCAAAAGAAATTTGAGGAGCATTTAGGGCCTGTTCATAGTTCGGTATTTAGTCCAGATGGTAAGCAAATAGCCAGTGGCGGAGAAGATGGCACTGTTCGCTTGTGGAACTTGCAGGGCGAAACTATTAGACTATTTCAACTATATGGGCCAAGAGTAATGTCATTAGTATTTAGTCGTGATGGCAAGAGAATTATCAGCGGTACAAATAACGGCAATGTGCAGTTGTGGGATGTGACAACGGAAGACCAGCTGCCTTTAGCAGCATGGGAAACGGATGAATCATCGGTAAACAGCGTCGCTTTGAGTCAGGATGACAAGTTACTAGCTACAGCCGGCAATGATGGTACTGTTAAGGTGTGGCAGATTGAATCTTTTGACGAGTTGATGAATCGGGCTTGCGATCGCCTTCATGATTATCTGAAGAATAACACCCATCAGAATCGCGATCGCCGTCTCTGCAACAATTAGTGTTGTATGGTTGTTGGGGTTGATATGAAAACTGATTGCTTAACTATTAAAGAACTTACCGAAGCAGTCGGGGACGGTATTACGCCACGGATGGTGCGACATTACCATCAATTGGGATTACTACCCCAACCAATGCGATCGCGCAGCAACTATCGCCTTTACACTCAAAAAGATGTGATTCGATTGCAACGCATTGTCGCACTAAAGCAGCAAGGTTTCCAGCTTAACCATATTCGCCAAATTCTCGAAGTTGAACCACAAACAGATACAACTGCCAGTTTGATGGCACAACTTCAGCAGCAATACCAGACTGTGATGCAGCAAATCTCCCAATTGCGGCAAACTGCATCTGCATTAGAAGGTTTACTAGGACGCGATCGCGATTGTCAAATCATGCAAGCTGAAGTGCTAGCCCAACTCAAGTTAATAGAAGTAGAAACTAAGGCTGGATTGGGGGAGTTGGAAAAACTCTGGAGTGGTTTGGATGCTCAAATTCACGCTCATCCAGAAGATTTTCACGAATCGCTACAATGCTTGTTACCCGATCTGTCGAAGCATTCTGCAATTGAACGAGACTTGATTTCTCAATTAGTGCTAGCTTGTGGAGATGTGAGTTTAGCGTCGTTTGTCAGGTTCAGTTCAGAGGCGATCGCCACTAGTCGTCAAGCCCTTAAATCGGGATGTCAGGTGATTGCAGATATTCCCACAGTTGCAGCTGCTTTAGACCAAACACGATTAGTTCACTTAGGATGTCACCTAGAAACTTTAATTGACAATCCCCACGTTACCACTCCCGCGGAAGCAGAACAGGCCTTTTGGCAAGATCGGCAATGGCAGGAAAGATTGCAGAAAGTAACAAAAGATTGCATTTTCGTAGTTGGTTATGCACCTTCGATACTACTATCGATTTGCGAAGCTATTGAACAACAGCGCATTCAACCTGCACTAGTAATTGGCATGCCCATTGGCTTTAGCCATGCTCCCGCTGCTAAGCGACAACTCATGCAAAAAAACGTTGCTTGGATTGTCATACAAGGGACTTTGGGAGGTGGTTTGTTAGCAGCTACTACCTTAAATGTCTTAGTTGCATCAGTAATTGAAAAACCTGATTGTCATTGTTATCTTAAGCAGAAAGACGGCAGTTGCTACAACGGTCTTAACCTGCGCAACATAAAAAAATAATTTAATTTTGTTACGATTTATTTTGTATATTAAACAAGCTAATAATACATTTAATATCTAAATTTTTAGTGAAAATTTAGATAAATTGTTTGATTTACACCCTGAGCAGAAACCAATCTCAGTAGATCAACTCTAGAAATTTATATATAAATTATGGTTATCTTCTGAAGATAAGGATTGAAATATCTTTAATGATGTCAATACCTACTTCTCAAATTAGTTCGTTAAAATTGTTGCTTAACTTCTGAAAAAAAATAGGGTCAAAATAGCTGAAAAAATAATAAAGATTGTAATATTAAATACTTTAAACAATCTCAAATGAGATTAACGCGAGCCAAACAAGCTAAGATAATTAAGTATAAATAAACACTAGTGCTTGCCCCAACTTAAGAAAAAGATAACACAGATGTATAATTAGCGCGTTTCCTCCAGAAAACAAATAGCGATCGGGACAGATTTATTTTCTGTTTACTCTACCCAAATTCCTCTAGCTTAATAAGAGGGCATATGTGGCAAAAAGAAAAAAAAGATAATTCGATAGTCGGTCTGGCATTATTGCTGACATTAGCAACAACCCCAATGGCAGCCACTCTTGTGGAGTCAGACTCGGCACTGGCGCAATCTACCGAGGTTCCAACTTTTCCACTACCGCAAACAGTGTCGAGTGGCACTACTGTGCGGATCGATGGTTCAAGTACCATGAGTACGATTAACCAAACCCTGAAACAGCGATTCGAGCAACAGTTCTCCGGTACTACAGTGGAAGTTGCCGCCAACGGTCAATATACAGCACTGCAAGCCTTGCAAGAAGGAAAAATTGACATAGCAGCAATTGGTCGCGGTCTGACGCCGGAGGAAAAAGCACAAGGTTTGGAACAAGTGCGTTTGCGGCGAGAAAAGATTGCAATTATAGTTAGTGAAGATAATCCCTTCAAGGGGAACTTGACTAATCGACAATTTGCCCGGATTTTCCGGGGCGAAATTACAGATTGGTCGCAAGTAGGTGGAACTGCGGGTAAGATTCGGGTGATCGATCGCCCGCCAACCAGCGACATTCGAGATTCTTTTCGCAGCTACCCAGCCTTCGAGAATGTGAAGTTTGCCACAGGCTCAACAGCTACCCAACTCATTGAGGACAGCACCGCCGAAGTTGTCAAACAACTAGGCAAGGATGGTATTGGCTACGTTTTAGCCAGTCAGATATCGAAACTCGAAGGTGTGCGAGTTCTCAAAATACATCAAACTCTGCCAGATAATCCTAAATATCCCTTCTCTCAGCCTTTAGTATACATTTACAAGAAAAATCCCAGTCCAGCAGTGGCTAGTTTTCTGGGCTTTGCGACTAACTCACCCGGACAGCAGGCTATGGAGGAAGCAAGAAGTGCTGAGGCGGAAGCGATCGCAACTGCGGTAAAGGGAGGAGAATCGCAGATTGCTACGGACAGCAATGCTACTGCCTCACCTAATGCTAGTGTCTCGCCATTTTTGTCAAGTGAAAGCGACGCTACAACCAGCCAAGCAAATACTGCTTCTGATAACTCCACCTTAGCGGCTCCTGCTGGTAACAATCAAACTGCCCAATCTCAAAAAGTTGGGTGGTTGGTGTTTTTCTTCGCTATTTTGGCTGCATGTGGCTCATTATTATGGTTATTGCGAAGAAAACGCCCACCTCAAAAAGGGGAAACAAAGGCAGCACCGGAATCAGATCCGACTCTCCCATCACCAGAAACGGCATCACCGGAGATTCCTAATATCGGTGCAACCACTCAGACAACATCCGATTTGACACCAGAGGTAAATAACACCCTACCCAGTCAGAATTTAGCTGCAAATCTTACTCCCACCGTCGCTGCTAGCATAGGAAGCGGTGCTGCCGCTCTAGCAACGGGAGGTACACTAGTATCAAAATGGTCAGAGAAAAACCCAGAAACCGTAGCTACAGATGAAACCAAAAACGTACAACCAGCGGTATCTGAACTAAATTCTCCATCTCAAATGCGATCGCCATTTGATGATGCCAATGGAGTAGATTTAGAAGCACCGGTGGCAGTTGTCAAAACTTCATATCCTCCACTATCAGAAATTAATCAAGCCTCATCTAATGTGCAACCAGGAGTGCAAGAAACCACCCAAATCACAAGTGAGCAGTTGTCTGACAAAAGTTCAGCAACACCACTCAGCGATGTTGCCCAAATGAAAGCACCGACAGCTGAGATGGCAACTTCTGATTTATTAACTATGGATTTTTGGGCAGATATAGCCCAAGAACAAACACCAACAGTACAACAACCAAATACTCCTCAAATAGCATCCAAACCAGAAGATTCGTTGAGAGAGGAAACAACTGAAATCCCCAAACAACGCAGTGTTTCGGCAGTTGAATCTGATGCAGAAATGCCAGTAGCTGATGTTATTGCTTTTGCTTCCGAACAACTAGACGCTACTGAAATTCAGACACCGCAGGCACGAACGATTCATGAGGAAGATACAATTTTCCAACCACCAAATATAGAATTGCCCCCAGTGGTGGAAGTTACTGATTCGACTTCTGCACAACAGGATGCAACCGAAATTCAGCCACCGCAGGTACGAACAGTTCATGAGGAAGATACAATTTTCCAACCACCAAATATAGAATTGCCCCCAGTGGTGGAAGTTACTGATTCGACTTCTGCACAACAGGATGCAACCGAAATTTCGCCACCACAAGCACCATCTATTCATGAAACAAACACAGCTCCTCAACTACCTGATTTAGAAGTGCTGCCAGTGGATGAAGTCACCGATTTTGCTTCCCATGAACAACAAGACGTGACTGAAATTTCGCCACCACAGACACCATCTATTCCTGAAACAGATACAGTTTCCGAGCGATCGCCTACTGTTTCTGAAGAGGCTTTGGATTTGGAAGCGCCAGTAACAGTTGTCAATACTTCATATCCTCCACTACCGGATGTTTGGGAAGATACAACTCCAGAGCCAGCACCAACAGCACAACAACACGATATCCCTGCTGTTATATATGATGCAGGAACTGCTCCAGAACTACCTGAAATTTCCGAAGATTTATTAGATATGGTAGCAGATGCAGCAGAACCAACTGTTAATATTACAGAAGTAGATAATACTGCAAACATCTCTCAGCCTTCAGAACAGCTAACTCCACCAGCAGACTCAGTAACAATTGGATCGTGGGCTGACATTTATGGCATAGGAGAAAATAATAACTCAAATCATTTGCAGGCTCATAATGTAGACGAAGCTGCATCCATAGCATCCACAGCAGCTGTTGAATCAAAAGATGTAAATGCTGAGAACAGTATTGTTCTTTTACCACGCACTCCCAAATGGGCTTATGTTTATTGGAAAGTGTCTGATGCTGCTAAGAAGGCGCTGCGACAACAAGGTGGTTCTCAATTTGCGTTACGAATGTATGATGTCACTGACATTGATCTGAGTTATCAAACTCCCGTACTTGTGCAGCAGTATGAATGCGAAGAGACAACAAACGATCGCTATGTAGCGATTCCAGCAGGCGATCGCAACTACATGGCAGAAATTGGCTACACCACAGAAGATAGTCATTGGTTGTTAATAGCACGCTCAGAAATTGCTCGCGTTTTCAACCGTCCCGATAAAGATTTCTGGTTTGTAGCTGATGCTGAGCTAATTATTCACGGAGCAACTGAACCAGGTTCAACCGTAACCGTTGGCAATCATTCTATTAAACTCAAACCTGATGGTACTTTCCATTTGCGTATTCCCTTTACAGAAAATTTGATTAACTATGTGATGACTGCTATTGCTGCTGATAGCAAACAGGCTAAAACCATTCGCATGCACTTTTCTCAAGACACTCCAGAAAAAGATTCTAACAGCCAGTAACAGAATTGTTGTGTGTTGGCTAGTAGTTAGTAGTTAGTAGGTAGTTAGTAGTTTATAACAACCACTAACCACTAACCACTAACCATTAGCATTTTTGTGTCAACTCTAGATAAATATGCTCTAACCTAACAGGTTGCCGTGAAATTGAATCAATGGCAATGCCATCAAAGCGTGCGATAATATCCTTTAATTCTAAGTGTTCCGTTAACCAAAAAGCCAAATCATTACCATAACGCCGAGGTGTAAAACCATATTCAATAGCTAGTGCGATCGCTTTTTCCTCTTCTTGAGTCTGCACCACGATAATTTCTTTGGCCGGAATGCAAGTACGCAATTCTTCTATACTACCTTCAGCGAGAATTCGACCATTTTTTAAAATACCAATTCTGCTACACAAACGCTCTGCTTCATCTAATAAGTGAGTAGTTAGTAAAATTGTAATTCCCTGATTTTTCAGTTGTTTGATCAACTCCCAAATTTCATATCGTGCCTCAATGTCTAAGCCTGTAGTCGGTTCATCCAAAATCACTAATTTCGGCTGATGTACCAAAGCAACCGCTATATTCAACCGCCGTTGCATCCCACCGCTCAGTGTTTCTACTGGACATTTAGCCCTATCTAATAAATTTACAGCCTCTAGGGTAGCTTTGAGCCGCTGCCGTCGTTTTATCCGATCCAAACCGTAAATTTTGGCAAAAAACTTGATATTTTCTTCACAAGATAAACTTTTATATAACAAATTTTCCTGTGGTGCAATACCAATTATTTTTTTTGTTGCTTCTGAAACTGGTTGATGATTAATTTTTACTATACCGCTATCACCTTGTAACAAGTTACAAATAATATTTATTGTTGTAGTTTTTCCCGCCCCATTTGCACCCAGTAAACCATAAACTTCTCCAGGCTCAACGTGCAGTGTTAAATTCTGAAGAACTTTTCTATTACCAAAAGACTTATTCAGATTTTCTATATGCAGCATATTTTTTATATTATTTAGCTGAACTTACATTTAACCGCACCAAATCATCAACTTATTGCAAAAATCCAGTTTGATGGTGGAGATAAATATAGAGCACGATTGATTGATAATTGGTAGTTTTATTTCCCATTACCTATTACCAAATTCCTCGCCCCTTGTGGGCGAGGAATTTTAAAGTTTTCTTTCTATTATCAACATTCTTCGATAAGATAACCAACCACCCAGAAACATTGTGAAAGCGAACCCTGATAAAAACTGAAAATGAGACGTAATATCTTTTATGTTGTTCCCCTGGAAAGATACTGCCACAAGTGCTTCATTCATGTGATAAATAGGATTGATTTTGGCAATATCAAGTAGTGATTCAGGTAAAAAAGTAGTAGGAAAAAAAGCTCCGCCTAAAATTAACAGAGGGACTCCAAAAGCAGCAACTAGAGAGTTAACATCTTCAGTACGACGAGCCAGTTGTGTACCTAAAATAAACCCTAAACCAACGTAAGCAACAATGCTCATGAAAATAATGATTGTGCCCAAAAACATAGAACCCTTAAATGTTGCACCCCAAAATGCAGCAATAGTATAAATAAGTAATGTCTGCCCAAAGCCAATGCAGCTATGAGCTAAAAAAATTCCTAGAAAATAGGATGTACCACTTAAAGGAGAAATAAACAAGCGCTTGAGGGTTTGTTGTTCTCTTTCTGATACCACAGTGGCAACACTGCCACCCAAACAACTAAAAAACAGCGCTGCTCCCACCAATGTTGAAGGAGCAGCATATTCAAAACCTCGCTCTGTTGATAGTTTCAGGCTCTCTGATAAAATAAACCCGTTGATCAACAGTACAGAAACAGGAAAAATAGTCCAAAGAATCAGGCTGCGTTTTCGCCGCAATAGTTCAATTAAAATACGCTGAGTTACAGCAATCGTTTCACGCCAAAATTTCATCTTGATTCAGTTGCAACGGTAGTCAGTCAATACTCCCATTCAACCGAGTAAGCCCTGTTTTTGATCGCACATCAACTTTAAGTATTAGTGCTTTAACAGGAACGCTAGATAACTCTCGGTTTACTTAGTCAAAACTAACGGTTTTTCAACAAGATACCCTAAACTTAACACAAATGTTAAGTTATGTTAATCACTTTATCTGTCTTGCGGCTGATACCTAGATACATGATGGGGTGTAGGTCGCAAGCATTCCCATAACGTCGCATTTGGATAAAAATTACTGGTTAGATGGAAAAATTGGCGTTGCTGAATCAAGGTATGAATTGTCATTCTGAGCGGAACTTTGTGGAGCGAAGAATCTCGATAGATGCTTCGTTTCGCATTGCTACACTCAGCATGACAACATCAAATTCATACTTCAAATCAGCAACGCCGAAAAATTTATTTCTATTTTTTCTAAATGCTGTGTTTGAAATTTTGAATGCAAGTACCGCTATAATGCGGCTATTTTTGTCTCTTTCTGTTGTGGGGTAAAGGTGCGATAAGCTGCTAATGCATCCTATTTAACTTGTTCGGGAACAATGGGGAAGGTGCTGAGGATGTAAGCAAATTCTGCTTCCGTTAAGTTGTAGAGGTGCGCTATCATTCCGTCGAGTTCGGCGCGGAGTTTAGCGCGATCGCTTTCCTCGGTAATGCCACATTGTAGAAACGTTAAATTTAACGTCTCTATAGCCAGTTCGTCAAATTCTGGAGTAGTGCAGATGAGTTTGGCGGCGCGTTGTACGATGTCGGAGAAATAGCAATCGCCTTCTGTTAAAGATGGTATTCTAAGTGCATACATGAAGTGCATATCACAGTGTGCTGTTTTTCTTTGTGTATCTAATTCTTGATTTATTTGTGCCATCACATGAAATCTGTCTGCAACTAATTGAGCATTTGGCATCAATTCTGTGACTAACTTTTTATAGCCTTGCCATAAATCTATACTCACCTCTTTTATTTTTTCTAAAACTTCTGTTCCCCATCCATTCAGGGTTTATTTGATTATTTCTTGTGTTCTTCCATTCAAAATAGCCAGGAGTTTAGATGTGTCTAAATCTATTAATACTGCACAGTAATGCCCTTTACCTTTAACTAAGGCTATTTCATCTATTCCTAGCCTTTTTAATCCAGATGGTTTAGTATCACCTCTAGCATCAGATGCGTCTTTTAACATTCTTTCTATTTCTTCTGTTGTTACTATTCCTTTGGACGCTATACTGTGAATATCATTGTCTAACACTTCTTGGATTACTTTCTCTGCCAGTCGTTTTGTATAAGTTCTTTTTTTCTGTACAAATTCTAGCTCCTCACTAAAAGGTTTTTTACATCTATTGCATTTAAATTGTCTTCTTGTCTTCTATTTATTTCTAAAAATACCTGTTTCTCTCCCCAGGGTAAATCTTTGACAATATGCCGATGATTTTGATGCAATTTCTCACTTTTTGTTCCACAGTGTGGACAAACACTGTATGATATTGTTGACTGCGTTTGTAAGATAACTCCAATCCCATCATAAAGGTTTTCTCCTACGACTTTTATATCTTTTAAACCCAGGAGTTCTGTTAAAACCTTTATGGCTCTTTTCTTCATCATTGCTGAATATTTATCACAAATTTATTCTTGTTGTATTTACACTTAACAATAAATATTGCTTCTGTGTCAAGTAAAACAAGGTTTTTCTTCACTATTTGGATAAATCTTTTACTGCTTTTTGCCTTTTTATTTCATGGTTTAGCATAACAAGTCCTAAAGAACCAAAAACTACCTGCATTATGGACACCGACCTATTTTGTTGTAACAACTGGTCAAGTCAGCACCGAGGTAGTTAAAAGATACATTGAGAATCAAAAAGGCAAATAGAAACACGAGGCTAAAGCCTCTTGGGTCGGGTTTCATCCCCTGGATAAATCTCAGGGGTTCTCACCCTCCCACATTAGTTTTGATAGATTTTTACTGCGGGAGCGGTATGATGGGCAAATAAACAACACTTTTCAGATTTCAGATTTGTGTAGAAATATGTAGAAAAATGTGACATCAACCAATACCAAGTTGGATTCTAACATATCATTCTGTAGACGCTTCTGCGGCTACTCTACGAGGAGGGCTACGCCCTAAGTGTAGGGTAGAATCTCCGATATGCTACCCTACGAGGAGCTGCTGCGCGTCTATGCTGTCCTCAGCATGACAGATTACTTCATTGACTGCAACTTAGTAAGCTAAAGCACATTTAAATTGCACAATTATATTTTCTCAATCTCTTATGGGGTGATCCGGACAGCCCGCCAAAGTTATGCAAATTAGATGTGGAACAGCTTAAAAGCAATTAAAAAGCCCCTCTATTTATGAAGAGGAGGCTTTTGTGTGGAGTATAAGTCCTGGCATCGAGCTATTTTGGCGGTCGGCAACCCGACAACTATCGTCGCCGCAGCAGCGTTTCACAACTGAGTTCGGGATGGGTT
>NZ_JACAEU010000180.1:0-11764 GCF_013388695.1 Fischerella sp. | reverse complement strand
AACCCATCCCGAACTCAGTTGTGAAACGCTGCTGCGGCGACGATAGTTGTCGGGTTGCCGACCGCCAAAATAGCTCGATGCCAGGACTTATACTCCACACAAAAGCCTCCTCTTCATAACCCTGTTGTGTCACTTTAGGCAGAGGAAAAATAGAATTCAGGGTGAGTTAGGAAGATAAAAATTGGAGAAGTGAGCCTATAAACGATGGATTGAAGCTTAGAAAAACCCAAAGACAGTTGAGGAATAGGAAAAACTGTTAACCAAGGATATATGAGGTTAAATAAGATAAAAGGTTGAATAACTAAACGCAGATTGTTGAGAATATTCTTCCAACCTTTACCATTATCCCAGCAGGGGTGAGAAGCCAACGTTGATTGAGGAGGGGGAGAAGGACGCAGAGATTCTGAATGAAGACTAACCATGAGGTAGGCACTACATACAATCTCCCACCATCGTTCAATATCTTCATAGCGAGTAAAGCGATAATCCGCCCAACCTAATTCATTCTTACTCTGCTTTAAGCCATATTCCACCCATGTTCTTAAGCCATAGAAATTGCCAACCTCTCTTGGTGTAATGTCTGGGTATTTACTCATAACATACCAGGTAGAGTTTCCAGGTAAGTTCTCTATATCTGTGGTAATTTGCCAATATCTATGTTTTCCACGTTGTCCGTGTATTATTTCTCTAATAAATCTATTTTCACTGCTTAAGTCAGAGAATACTCTTTTAAATTTCTGCCACTTTAAGTATTGAGTATACTGTCCCTTAAGCAAGTCTACAGAATGGTTTGAGCGGATTGCTACTAAATAATTTAAATCTAGTTCATCTAATACAGATATGAAATTTGTGCCGCTTTCGCCATATAAGCTATCAGCTAGTACCAAGTTGAATTTAAAACCCATCGACTGTAACTTTCGTATTAGCATTGCCCCGATTTGAGGCTTGGTTAGATATTTATCTCCTGGCTTTAACTTCTCTCGTGGTTTGTACACTTCAAACAGTAGTGGTAATGTCATCCCACAGAACACACCATAGGCTGTAACTGCCACAACTCCATTCTCTACTTTGCCCAAATTGCCTATATACTGCCGTTTTACATAATCTGTTGTATTACCTTTCTTTTTATCTCCTGTTTCATAAGTCCCCGTCCTTAAGGGCGGGGTCTCTATTAAAATGATCGGTCTTCCTTTTAAGACCTCTAAAATTAGCTCTAATCTCAAGGTTCTTAGCTCTTCTACGTCCCAAGATAATGTAGTTAAAAAATGATGTAGTCCTTGATAGTTATCTAGCCCAACAATTTTCGCTATTTCCGGTAGACTTTTCCGTTTTAAATCAGAAATACATCCTATATGCAGATACTTAAATGCTTCAAAATTCCTAACATCTGAAAACAGATTTTGATACCACAAGCAATATTCATCCACAAACTTGACGGTTTTTATGGGTGAACGAGGCTCTACCATGTTCTGTGTCTTCGTTCTAGGCTTTGTACATTATTATACTACCGCGATAGTGACACAAGAGGGTTAAAGCGATCGCATGTTTCCACTGGTGGCCAAAAACAAAACCTTTATCATTCTGACGCAACCGGAATTGATATCAATCATTCTTTTTTCACCACCCTTCAGGTTCGCCAGTCCCCCCTAAAAGCACCAAGCCAAGACGGGGGCTGGTCTCACCAAGACACAAAGACACCAAGAAAAATCCATTTGGTCGCCTAACTATCAACCTATCCCACTAATACAAGAATTAGGAAAATGTCACACCGGGAAAAATTCAAACGGGAAAATGCCGGGTTTCAAAACCATCATTACCCTGAGCAAAAGAAAACTGATTGCACATACACAGTAGTTAGTGGTCTAATTTTTTACTCTAATGGCATTGATTTTCTCATTCAGTTCCCGAATCCGGCGAGATAGAATACCAATAATATTTACGGCAATTTCCGGAGTTTCGTCAATTGCTTCGTAAAGCTGTTCTTGTGTCAATTCTAAACATTCACAAGGTTCTAAAGTTGTTGCCGAGGCAGAACGCGGTTGAGCATCAAATACAGCCATTTCCCCGAAAGATTCACCCTTAGGAAACACTGCTAATTGTTGATTGCCGATATGAACTTTGACTTTACCGGAAACAACAATGTAGAGCGAGCGCCCTTCATCGCCTTCTTTAAAAATAGTGTAATTGTTGGGAAACGATAACTCATCCATTACAGAAGCTAATCGGACGATAAAATCATCACGTAATTCTTTAAAAATTGGTACTCTCCGGACAAATAGTAAACGCTCAACGGTGGATAGCATAATCTAAGGTTAGTGGTTAGTAGTTAGTGGTTAGTAGTTAGTGGTAATTAATAATTTTGTTTTTGTGTTTTGGCAGCTTTGTCAACATATTTGAGATATGCGTTTAGCTTAGGTGATAAGTCATTAATAATAGGTTCAAGTCTATCTAATTGTTCATTCGTCAATAATTTACGAGTGTACGCTCGTTTTAACCAGTACCTAGTTTCATGTAAAGAACCTCTGGCAATTTTTACAAATCTTTGATTATCTTGAAAATTATGGCGTCCAGCACCTTCTGCTATATTCGCACCAATACTATCAGTAGCACGGATAATTTGCTTACCTACTGTATCTTTCTCAAAAAAATTCCAGTGTATAACAATATGCCAAATGATGTCTGCCAATTTTTCAGCCAATTGGAAAATTTGTAAATCTTCAAAATTAGATTTTTCCATTCTTCCTTTCCTACTAACCACCAACCACTAACCACTATCTACTAACCACTATCTACTAACTTGATGCTTCTCCATCAACTCTTTCACTTGAGCAGCCACAAGCGAATTAGGATCTTTTTGCAATTGGGGAAGAATTTTGAAAAGGATGCGGGGTGATACTGTACTCAAATATGCGATCGCTGCTTCTCTTACGAAACCAGTAGGATGATGCAGGCTTGCTAAAACCTGTTCGGTTGTCAGTCGGATACGGGCAACTTGAGCAAAATGAAAACAGCAAGCTAAGCACCAATCAGAAAGTAAATGTCCTTGTATTAATAAACGACGGGTACGTTCGCTGACTGCCATTTGCTCATATTTTGTTATATCTGCCGCTAATAGATATTGCAGTTTTTCTGCTGGCGATCGCCGATCTAAAATATTCAGCAACAAGGATTTATTATGTAAATTCACTGTATGTTCTAAAATTTCTAATCCTCGTGCTAAATTTACTATTGAATCAGACCGCAGATTGAATACTGCTGCCTGAATTTTATCTATAGGATAAAGTAGCTGTAGTAGTAGCAATAATCGTTCTTTTATATCGATTTCTAATTCTAGAATTGCCCGCTGTAGTAATGATAAAACGGCAAAAATTCTAATACCTGAATGATATGTATCTAAAGTTTCTTGTGTTTTTAAATCTATATATTGACCGTAAGTGTCGGCTTGAGTTTGGAAGTCTATATAAGCAGCATAAATTTCACCTAAAAAGCATAATTCCTGTGCAATTAAAGTTTTCACCCTCATTTCATAATACCGATCCACCGAACCGATAATTCCTTCTTTTTGCAGCCTTTTCAATAAGGCGCGGAGAATATAATCTCTGTTAGTAGCCCGAGAAGTTTCTAAATGCTGCCATAAAATATCCATTGCTTCTAAAGTGGGGACTTGACTAATGGTACGCCAAGCATACATCCGCACTACTTCTGGTTTATAAATATTGGTAGCTAAGTCAACTAGCATTGGTAGGGCTTCATTCTCTAGTCTTACTAAGGCTTGCATAGCTGCATTTCGGGTTGACTTGTAGTAAAGCCCTGCTAGTAAGGCTGGGTAGTACTCTTCTAAATGAGTTGCCGCAATCATTTCTAATACTGCAAAACGCACGCGCAAGGACTCATCCTGCAACAAATTCGGGATATGAATTCGTAGCGCCTGTAAATAAACTGCTTCTCTGAGGGCTTTTACGGCATTTACCCGTTCCCTTTCTTGTTGATGAGTGAGCATCCGCCGCAAGGTTTTGGTAGCAGCTACTTTTTGCATCGGCGTTCCTTCACGCAACAATAATGCAGCAGCTGTAGCGCGAATAATTGAGTGTTGATCCTGTTGTAGGTACTGTTCTAATTGGCTGACATCTGGATCTGATTCAGCCAACCAAACGTAGCGTAGGGCTAGGGCAAAAACTTCTGGGGTAACACGGTGTTGGGGTAGTTCTAACAAAGCCCGGACTTCCAGTAAATAAGCAGGATTTACACCCAACATCAGCATCACTTCCAAACTAGTTTTTTGCAATGAAGGGGGTAGTTTGACTAACAGAGGTGCTAGCACTTCTGTTGCACCTTGGGGGTCAATTTGAGATAAAAGCTCAATACAAGAACGTTTATCTGGTTCGCTACCTTTTTCTCCTAAAGCTTTAACGACTGCCTGCTTGAATGCACGCAAATCTACATCTGTACCACTTAGTTGTCCCTGTCCTGCGCTCAAAACTAACAGATTAACGTAGTGCGATCGCAAAAACCAAATCACTCCCAAACAGCACACAGCTACGGCCACTGTTTCTACTACCATGAGCGAGTCATGTATGGGCATGGGTAGAAGTCGCCTTCCCAACCACAAGGTAACTAAAATCGCTACACCTGCTGTTCCAGCACCGAAGGCATCGGCAACACCTCCCGATAATGACTGGATGTAGCTGCGAATTTTATCGGGGATTGGTTGGAAAAGCAGAGGCCCGCTACTGACAACAAAGGTGTAACGCAGAAGTTCGTCTAAGAATTTGAGAATAACTAAACCCCATAAAAGATTGCCGGAATAGCCCAAAGGCAACAATCCTAACAGGGGAATCGTTAGGGGCATTAAAATGCCTACGGTAACTGGTAAAGTTGCAGCAGTAACAAACACTCCAAAGCGTTCGAGAGCGCGACTGGAGATAAATAACTGCATTCCTAGCTCGCATACTCCCGTAATTCCACCTAATATACCCAAGAAGCTAGCAATATCTTTACCCTGAAAATTAGACTTTAGCTGGCTAAGATATTGAAAATCTATTAACACTCCCATTGCTTGCAAGAGAGCAAAAAAGGCAAACAATAACCAGGCGTAACGCTTCAGTGGGCCAAAAAGGCGGCGTTTTTGAGAGTATTGTGTTTCTTCTATTTCTTTTTGAGGAACATCTGGGAAAGCCTGCGGATAATTTTGACTGAGATACAAAAGAATGCCCGCTCCCAAGGCGATAAATATACCAGCGATGGGCATAATTACGTTATCTAGCCCGACGAATAGCAGCAGAAAAGGCAAACTAAAGCCGCTGAGGACATCAGCAACTAAAACGCCACTGCTGATGAGTGGGTAGGCGCGTTTAATCTCCCGAATGTTGAAAAGTTGGTTGGCAACGATCGAGGTGTTGAGGTCGTTGATCGTGTAAAATGCATCTACCCATAATCGCAGCAAAAATATCATAGGTACTGCTAGGTAGGAAACGTGCAAACCCAGACGCAATAAAAGTAATGGCACAAACATGCATGGCGCGATCGCCACAATTACCCGCCGCAAGGGAAAAATCTTTTGCAGCCAAGAATATAAAATTACTAAGACTGCACCTATGATTGCACTGGCGATATAAATCCAAGGTAAGGATTTAGCCCCGTACTCATCCAAAAACAGTGCCACCGCAGAGTCTTCTGACCAGCGCAATCCTACTGAGGTTATAGTATAAAAAGCGAACATCAACCAAGTGCGATCGCTTTCCTCCGGTCGGAGATTTACCCACTTGAGTAATTGCGACAGAATGCTTCTTTTTGGAGCAGCCCAGTAATTTTTCAGTTCCATGCAGTTTTCTGTGCTACACGTTTAATTTGTTGGTAGTTAGTAGTTGGTCGTTGGTTGGTAACTGTATTCCAAACAACAAACAACAAACAACAAACAACACAAATTAGTTGCTCAGTTCTGCATGACCAGTATTGTTGACTCCATTCCTGGAAACAGCAAAAATCCTGAGCAACTGAGTATTATTTTTCCCACTCAGCACTCAGGACTATCATTTTGGATTTTAATTTGTTGATGGTTAGTAGTTAGTAGTTAGTAGTTGGTTTTTTCCACTAACTACTAACCAAATCAATTACTTCTTCGGCGAAAGGAGCATCATCATGTTTCGTCCTTCTTTTTTGGGTGCTTGCTGTACTTCCGCAACTGCTTCTAGATCCGCAGCCATGCGCTTGAGCAAATCTTCTGCTAGATCGCTGTGCTGTATTTCTCGACCTCTGAACATCACAGTAGCTTTCACTTTATCGCCATCTTTGAGAAAACGTTCTGCTTGCTTAACGCGCACGTTGTAGTCATGTTCTTCTATCTTGTAGCGCATCTTCACTTCTTTAACATCAGCTGTGTGCTGCTTCTTCCTGGCTTCCCGCGCTTTCTTCTCCTGCTCAAATTTGTACTTCCCATAGTCCATAATCCGACAAACCGGGGGGTCAGCCTTGTCACTGAGCAGCACTAGATCCAGCTCTTTTTCCTCTGCTAGTTGCAGCGCTTCCTGCGGGGACAGAATTCCCAGTTGGGTTCCATCAGTATCAATGACCCGAATTTTCGGGAAGCGAATTCTTTCATTAATTTGGGGCAAATCGCGAGTTCTTTTTTTCTCAGTCACTGGCATTATGATTTGTGGGAGCTCTTTGTTAAGAATTGGGTTTGGTATTGTTTAATTTGCCTCAGGAGCATAAAAAATGAATATCTGAGGACTAATAATCAGGTTTACAATTCTAGGGTAACTAATTCCGTAGAATAGTTTTTCAGCGATCGTATATGCCATTCTACTCATTCTGAGAGAATTTCTATTCAATAGTTAACCTAAATTACACATCCGCAGCATTTGTTAACTATTGTAGCATTTATTTGTTATATTATTGACATCTTAGCCTTTCAGTATACATTGTACTAATGCAGATTTTAAATCCAATATTTCTCAAAATCAATGTATTTCAGGTCACAAAAAACTTTTTCCAGTATGATTACTGAGGAAAGGCGATAGAACATTGTTGGCAACTCCTCGACCATTAGGTATGAGGATTCTTCCTTCACCCAACGTTGCCTCTAAAAGCAGTACCTTTAGATGGTCTTACAGGTTATCCAGAAGCGGTAGCGAGATGCCCTCCCGCCAAAGTCGTAAACCTTCATCTCTGAATATTTATGGCAGCATTAATATCCCTGTCGTGTAAAGTATAAATAAGGCGAGAAAAAGGGTAAACAAGAAGAGAAACAGAGATTTTGATACTCTTTTGCACCCTTACTGGAAAATGGCGATTTTTAAGACTCAATCTCAGCTAATTCTAACCATCGCTCTGTCGCCGTATCAATTGCTTGCTTCAGCGTTTCCACCTGTTCGTAGAGTTTTTGGACTTGGGTGTAATTTCCTGCTGGAACATTCGCCATTGCTTTTTCTGCTTCTGCTTTCTCAGCTTCTAATTGAGCAATTTTATCTTCCAACTGCTCAAACTCCCGCCTTTCCCAAGTCGATAGGCGCTTTTTCTTTTGAGGTTCTTTAGGTATAGACGTTGCAGGGAACATCTCTACGTTTTTCGTCTTTTCCTTTGTATTAGTAGATTCTTGTTGCTTTTCTTCTTCAGCTTTTTTGTAGTCAAGATACACAGAGTAATTACCAGGATACTGTCGAATATTTCCTTCTTCTTCAAGAGCAAAGATTGTATCTACAGTGCGGTCAAGAAAATAACGATCGTGGGAAACTACAATTATACAGCCGTTAAATTCTTCTAAATATTCTTCCAACACTGCTAACGTCTGTACATCTAAATCATTTGTCGGTTCATCTAATATCAAAACATTAGGCGCACTCATGAGAATACGCAACAAAAATAAGCGCCGTTTTTCACCACCAGAAAGTTTATGAATAGGAGCATATTGCTGATTTCCTGGAAATAAAAATCGCTCCAACATTTGGGAAGCAGTAATTTGCGTACCGTCGGCAATTTTGACGTATTCTCCTTCTTCTTTGATATAGTCAATCACGCGCTGATTTTCGTTTAACGCAGTCAGTAATTCTTCAGAATGCTGGTCAAAATAGCCAATATGAATCGTTGTACCGATTTCCACACTACCTGTATCTGGCTGCACGCGCCCAGTGATAATATCCATTAAAGTAGATTTACCTGCACCGTTACCGCCGATAATACCAATACGATCTTCTGGATTAAATTCGTAGGTAAAATCCTTGATTAAACTGCGTTCGTTGTATGCTTTAGAGATGTGATTGAGTTCAATCACTTTTTTACCGATGCGACGACTAGGTGTTGAAATATCGACTTTACCCTGAGCTTGTTTAAACTCCGTCGCTTGCATATCGCGAATGCGTTCTATTCTAGCTTTTTGCTTAGTACTTCTGGCTTTTGGCCCTCTTTTTAACCATTCCAACTCGCGCCGCAATACTCCTTGAAATTTGCGCTGACTGCTAATAGCGGATTCTTCGGCTTGGGTCTTTTTTTCCAGGTAGTATGAATAGTTACCAGAGTAAGTATAAATGTCACCTCTATCGATTTCAATAATACCGTTGGTGACGCGATCTAAAAAGTAGCGATCGTGAGTAATGAGCAAGAGTGCGCCGCGATAACGGTTTAAATAACTTTGCAACCACTCCACAGAATTTGCATCTAGATGGTTTGTCGGCTCATCCATGAGCAATAAATCTGGTTCTGATAGCAAAGCTGTAGCTAAGGCAATACGTTTGCGATAACCTCCAGATAAAGTTTTGATAGTAGCATCAAAATCTATAATTCCTAATTTGGAAAGAATTATTTTGGCCTTAGTTTCCAGTTCCCAAGCACCTATTGCATCCATACGCTGCATCACCACAGAAAGGCGGGACATCAGCTGATTATCTTCTGGATAGTGAGCGAGTTTATCGGATATTTCTTCATACTCACGCACCAAAGCCATTTTTTCACCACTGTCAGCAAATACTTGCTCTAAAACTGTGTGATTTTCGTCTAAATCTGGCTGTTGAGGCAAGTATACAATCTTAGCGCCAGAATTAACTAAAATTTGACCTCCATCAATCGGTTCTAGTCCGGCAATCATTTTTAATAATGTTGATTTACCAGAACCGTTAGTGCCAATTAAACCAACTTTATCAGTAGCATCTAGACTAAAACTGGCATCTTTGAGAATTTCTTTGATGCCAAAATCTTTTTTAACTGATTGTAGTGTAATAAGACTCATAATTTTTATGTGATTAACTTGGTGTCTTAGTGTCTTGGTGGTGAAAAAATAAATTTTATGAACCACCAAGACACCAAGGCACAAAGAAAATTCAATATTGAAATTTACACCCTAGTATATTAAACAAATAAATCTAGAGGTAAATGACCGTACATTTCGTTAATTCCCTCTGGGGAGTATGACTGACAAGATACTAGTACACCCCGATGATGACCTGAATAAGAATCGATATGACAAACACCATTTTTGCCGTTTAACTTGATATAAACAGAACCATCGATTACAGGTAAATTACTTGGTGGTTCATATCCTAAGGCGAGAGAATAAGTTTTCATTGCCAGCATTCCTTCTGCCTCTGTGTCAGCGCAAATACCTAAAATCTGGTAATCAGAAAGCTTGGCAAGCATCAGTAAAGCCTCACGAATTAAAGTTTTTTCTGATGTCTTAATTTTTGGTGCAATGTCTACACAATTGAATTTATTAAGGATTTTTTTGGCTTCGGCAATGGTGAGATTAGTTTGATTTCTACTTGACATATATCGGTTTATTATCTACTGGATGTATGCTTTGTTGTTCAGATAGGTTTGGTTTTGTTTACAATTTCAATCTGGACTTGAGCCTTGTATATTACTCAGATTGAAAAGGAAGGGAACACTACTTTGTGCATCTTTTCCCATGACGAGAACTTTTGGCATTTGGGCACCCCCACTTTTCCAAGCTTCAATCGCTTCCTTTTGCAAAACTAACTGCCCTCCTTGGGCTTTTAATGTTTCTGCTAAAAGCCTTTGAGCTTCTGCTTTTCCCTTGGCACGATTAATATCTGCCTGTGCTTCTTGTTCGGCTTCTTGCGCTACATATACTGCTCTTTGCGCTCTTTGTTCAGCAATTTGTTTTTCCTCTACAGCTCGTGCAAATTCTGGAGAAAAAGTTAAGTCAATTACGCTCGTATCTAAAACTATTATTCCATATTTTTCTAAGCGTTGACTTAGTGCCGTATCAAAATCTTCCTTGAGGTCATTTCTTCTTGTAATTGACTCTTCTACAGTCCTTCGAGCAGCTGCAATTTTGAAAGATTCCTGAGTTTGGGGAGCAATAATTTTGGCAACGATATTCTCTAAACTTCCTTGTTTTCTCCTAATCTCAACTACTTGTTGTGGATCAATACGAAAATTTATGGCGAATTTAGCTGATAGTTCTTGCAGATCTTTTGTAGCACTTTGAGCAGGTATCTCGTATTTTTGCACAGTTACATCATATACATCTACTTTGGATATGAATGGCGCTTTGAATTGCGGTTTTACGAAGTGCAATCAGGAAAAATTACTTTGGATGGTATTGATATTCAAGAGTTAAATTTACAAGATTTGCGCCGCTGCATGGGCTTGGTCAGTCAGGATGTATTCTTATTTCATGGTACTGTAGCAGAAAATATCGCCTACGGAACATTTGATGCCACAGAAGAACAAATTATTGTGGCTGCTAAGATTGCTGAAGCACACGAATTTATTACGTGCTTGCCCCAAGGTTATGAGACAATTGTTGGAGAACGGGGGCAAAAGTTATCTGGCGGACAGCGCCAACGAATTGCGATCGCCCGCGCCGTATTAAAAAATCCACCCATTTTAATTCTAGATGAAGCCACCTCGGCAGTGGATAATGAAACAGAAGCAGCCATTCAGCGATCGCTAGAACGGATTACCGTCAATAGAACAACGATCGCGATCGCTCACCGTCTTTCTACCATCCGCAATGCCGATCGTATCTATGTCATGGAATACGGGCAATTTGTTGAATTTGGAACCCATGAAGAATTGCTAGAGCAAAACGGAGTATATGCTAGCCTCTGGCGCGTACAGTCGGGTTTGAGGTGAACAAATGGCGGACAAGATGTCCGCACCACAAGAAATACTTTGTACTTTTGCGTCTATAGGTGAGATTATTCTTTCATAACAACAAAGAAACCTTCAATCCCAAATCTCAAATCTAAAATCCAAAATTGATATGATGTTCGGTAATACCCAACCAGAATCACCAGATAACAAATGGCGTCGGCAATTAGATCAATTTGTGAAAGCACATCAGCAAGAACTGGCAGCGCTGTCTTGGGGTTTGTGGTTAGAAAATGAAGATAGAAAGGGTACTATCGGCATTGCTTTGCAACCAAAACCGCACTTTGTTTATTGCCCAAAAGAGGCAATCGAAAAATTAAATAGTAGTGTCGAGAATAGACTTCAGGAAGTTTTAGGAATTGTAGAACATTATCAACCCGAAGTCGAAGTTGTAATGATAGGCATTGGCAAAGACCAAATTAAATTAATTCATTTTGAACCGCAACCAGCACCACCAACTTGTTTTGAACAAATTGGAAAAGATGTAGATACTTTATTAGACATATTAGAACAGCGTTTAGGCGAACAAATACAAGGGTAACTCAGATCTTGCACCTGGAAACTTGAATGTCAATTCCTTGACTAAGTGCTAGTTCTCTAAGGCGTTCAATATGTTGTAAAAGAAGCAACATCACCAAGTGTGGAAGTATTGTTT
>NZ_JACAEU010000001.1:0-7804 GCF_013388695.1 Fischerella sp. | reverse complement strand
TTTGTGGAGCGAAGAATCTCGATAGATGCTACTCTGCGAGAAGCCGCTGTCGCGTCTACGTTCCGCGTTGCTACACTCAGCATGACAACATCAAATTCATACTTCAAATCAGCAACGCCCTATTTTGCTAGTTGAATAATTAATGATTCTTTGCCAATGCTTTAAATTGAGTAAACAGCAGGAAATTACTAATATATGCGGTTTATACTTAATTAATTTCCTCTTATAGTACCTTAAAACATGGTTAGAGAAAATCACATAACTGTTGGCAATAATTTACACGGAAAAAACCATGTTCGAGCCAAAAATAACGCGATCGCGTTTTATTAAACATTTCTTGGCTGGGTTTGGTGCGGTTTTAATATTGTCTGCCTGCAATGATTCTGGCAACAACACTGGCAGTACGTCCACGACTGCACCCACCAAAGCAGCAACCGAAACAGGTACAACTGGCAAAACTCTTAAAGTTGCTACAGAACCTGCTTTTCCGCCCTTTGAGTCCAAAGGAACGGGAAATGAGCTAGTGGGCTTTGATATTGACTTGATGAAAGCAGTGGGAAAAACAGCCGGAATGACAGTTGAGTTTCAGAGTCTGCCTTTCGATGGCATTATTCCGGCACTCCAAGCCAATTCGATTGATGCTGCTATCAGTGCCATCACAATTACACCAGAACGCGCTCAAACAATATCCTTTTCTAGACCTTACTTTAAAGCTGGATTAGCGATCGCTGTCCGCCAAGATGACACAACTATCACCAACTTAGATAGTCTTAAAAACAAGAAAATTGCCGCCCAAATTGGCACAACAGGCGCAAAAACAGCCAAAAAGATTTCTGGTGCTCAGGTACGGGAATTTGACTCTGCTCCATTAGCTTTGCAGGAACTGGCAAATGGTAACGTAGATGCTGTGGTCAACGATGCTCCTGTCACATTAGAAGCTATCAAGAGTGGTAATCTCAAAGGTATAAAGGTAGTTGGTGAACTCGTTACCGAAGAATACTACGGCATTGCCATGCCGAAAAACTCTCCAAACCTCAACGCTATCAACACAGCTTTAGCAAAAATAATTGCAGATGGCAGCTATGCCCAAATTTATAAGAAGTGGTTTGGCGTAGAACCACCGCAATTACCAGAAACTGCTCCCACCTCCTAGTGGTTCATCGCATTAATTATGAGAGGTTTGTAGTGAGCGATTTATCGCTCAATTTCAAGGGCTAAAGCCCTAACTACGAACCTTCACAACTTATCAAAACTAATACGATAGACCACTAGCAATCTGCTACATAACCTTTGGAGGGTAGACAAGTGGGGAGGTGGGGAAAACTATACCCCATCACCCCATCTCGAAATCCTCATCACCCCATTAAAGAAAAATGTTGCAAAGCCTAAATATCATTCTCAACGCTCTACCTAGTTTGCTAATTGGTGCTTTAGTCACACTTCAAATCACTGCCCTCTCAGTTTTATTAGGTATGGTTGGTGGCTCATTAATTGGTATTGCTCGTCTTTCGCCAATTGTGCCTCTGCGTTGGGCAACTCGCACTTATATCGATTTCTTTCGCGGTACTCCTCTGCTGGTACAGATTTTTATGATTTACTTCGGCTTGCCAGCACTGGCTCAAAGCTTTGGTGTCACTCTGCGCTTTGATCGTTTACTAGCTGCGGTTGTCGCTCTTAGCCTTAACAGTGCTGCTTATATTGGTGAAATTGTCCGCGCTGGTATCCAATCCATCGATCCAGGACAAGCAGAAGCAGCAAATTCTCTGGGTATGAGTGGAGTACAAACTATGCGCTACATTATCTTTCCCCAAGCACTGCGCCGCATGATTCCACCTTTGGGAAATGAATTTATTACCTTGCTCAAGGATACAAGTCTCGTTGCAGTGATTGGCTTTGAAGAACTATTTCGGCGGGGTCAATTAATTGTGGCTGATACTTATCGTGCTTTTGAGATTTACACCGCAGTTGCTTTGGTATACCTAGTTCTCACCTTGGCTTCATCCCAATTTTTTTCTTTTCTAGAAGTCTGGATGAATCCAGCCAAACGTCAGAAACACAAGTCGATCAAATCAAGTTAGCCATCATTAAGGCAGAGGACAGAAATTTTTCATGGGTTCTGATATAAGCATTTCATGACAGCTAAGTAGAAAGGTATAAATAAACTAAAAATGGGGGCGGGCTAGAAGCCGATCCCACAAGAGCTTTAATAATATTGTGGGGTGGGCATCCTGCCCGCCCATATCAAATACAAGATATTTTACGTTTAATTATGTTGACCTACTTACCTAAAGATTTGACTATGCTTTGACCAAACAATCATAAGTTGAAGAAAAATTCGATTTAAGTAGTAAATGAGCGCATGTAAACACCTGATTGTGCAAAATTTTTGAGCCGCTCTTTTAATTTAGTCGGAAGGCGATTGAAAGCACTACCTTGCCATCCTTTTGTTCTTTAATATTCCATGTGTCCACAGTATTTGTCTCCTTTATGAATGTGCCAACCCCAGTTGGCTGGAATTACTTCATATCCACTCAGAGTTTGAGTCAAGTAAAGCGTAATTTGCTCAAGATTATGTTGAGGTTTCATAGCATTTTATAATTCAGACAGGAATTATTATTTACTAATCAATATTCTCCTGATTAAGAGATATTCAGCACCTTTCTTTGGAGCTATTTGGTTACTTACTTAGGAGAGATTAACTAACAAGGTTTGGTTTATCAATCTATCCAAATACGGAGATACTATTAATAGTAATTCTGCCAAAAGATAGAAGCCAAGATTTTATTTAAAAAATATGTTCGATGTGAATTGAAGCTATGACAAAAATTCTATTTTAAAAATCGACCACAGATGTACTGAGTATTAGGTATAGGTGATTGGGTACTGGGTATTGGGAGAAGATTTTTCTCATCTTCCAGCTGATGGGATATGCTATTTTCTATTTAAAGCGCGATACTCCCAAGGAGGGGTGAATTTAGAATCACTCCAAATACCCCGTTGTTGTTGCTTTGCTTGTACTTCAGCTTGTTGAATGATTTTTTTGCTGGGACACTTATTTAAATAGGGACGATAAACCAGCGCCAACCCTTCACGCGCTAACACTTCCTGGATAAACGTACCATTTCGTAACCGCACTTCTGCAACTTTGCGTCCATAGCGATCGCTATCTGTGATAGTTAAAGTGACGCGATCGCCAGCTTGTTTGACTAACTCCTGCACTCTTTCTTGTGCTTTTGCACCCCAAGTAAACTGATTGCGATCGCTAGCTGCTTTACTTTCTCTTTCTCTTTTGGAATGGGGTATTTCTGGTGCATCCACACAGGCGAAACGCACAGTGAATTCATCACCTTTTGGATCTTTCACCTTGAGAGTATCGCCATCGCTGACTCGTTCAACTAAATCGCCAGAAGGAAAAAGGCGATCGCATCCCATCAGCCCAAAAATCAGGATAGCAGCACAAAGCCAAATTAAAGCTTGTTTAGTTATTTTCACAACCCTAAATCACTATATTTTCTGATGAATGATAATAGCAAACTACAAATCTTTATCTGTAAAGCAAGTTAACACAGTGTAAACACTGTTGTCATTCTCTATATTCAGTAGTTTTTATGACTAGATTTTTTAAAAAATACTTAATTCAACTTGACTGTGAGCATCTTGCACGCCTATGTAACAGCCACCAGGCAAGCCCACCACCCTTGAGTACTTGGCAGGAAGTGGAAGCATATCTGCAAAAATCTCAAGGTATTATCCTTCCAATAGGTTCTACAGAACAACATGGGCCAACGGGGTTAATTGGCACTGATGCGATTTGTGCAGAAGCGATCGCTCGTGGTGTGGGTGAAATAACCGAAGCAATGGTTGCTCCTACAATTTCAGACTATAACCACAACAGAATGGAGGCGATCGCTATCTTGCCTTGAATGTTCTGCAAGCGAACTTCTTCACTCAAAGTTTGTGTGCCAATGGTTTTGAACTTTTCTTCAATACGATCGTCAATTTTCGGGTCGATCTAATGCCAATCCCATCAATTCAACGCCCGATCGCTGTCCCAAAGCGCCCCGCATACAGGCATATTCATCAAACGTCGCCACATCATCAACTTTGGCAAACTGAGCCCGAATCAGTATTGGAACCGGGTGCCAACTATGTTTGCCCATGACAGCAGGCGTAGAGTGATCGGCAGCCACCACGAAGACATCGGGATTGAGCGCTGTTGTGATATTAGTGATTTTTGTATCTTGGTTCTTGCAAAAAACCCGCTTGGGGTTAGTACTGCGGAGTATTGGCGAATCAGCCACAGCCGCTGATGCTTTGGGTTTGCCAGTAAATAGGGTACGTTATTTGGCAGTGCTGTTTGGTGGGGCGATGGCAGGTTTGGCGGGGGGTTATCTCTCCTTAGCATATACGCCATTTTGGGCGGAAGGCATGACTGCTGGACGGGGATGGATAGCGATCGCCCTTGTTGTTTTTGCTAGTTGGAAACCAAAAAGGATTCTCTGGGGTGCTTATTTATTTGGTGGAGTCAGTGCTATACAGTTAATTCTGCAAGGATTAGGTTTAGATATCTCTCCCTATCTTTTATCTTCCTTACCTTACCTAGCTACAATCTTAGTACTAGCGATCATTTCACGAGATGCCACCCGTATCCAAATAGGCGCACCCGCATCACTGGGTCAACCATTGCAAAAATTATGAACTATAAACTATAAATTATGAAACTCTTAATTTTTTCATTCATAATTCAACATTTTTATGCAATCTCCATCTTTTCAAGCGATTACACAACGTCCAGTTTCAAAATTACCTAACAATGCCAAAGTAGCTGTATGGGTGGTAATGAATGTAGAACATTTCACCTTTGGTAAACTCGGAACAGCAATTCAACCCCATTTGAATAGTTACCCAGAAATTGCCAACTATGGTTGGCGAGACTACGGTAATCGCATCGGTATTTGGCGATTATTTGACCTAGAGTGCTTTTAATCCGGATAATTTGCAATTGCGGTGTGCGATCGCTGCGAGTGTTCCTGCACCCCGCCTGTTGGAATTGAAAACAGTAGAGACGTTGCATGCAACGTCTCTACAGGATATAGATTTTATTGATAATGCTAAGGCTAGTGCTACTTATCGCCGTGAGGTGACACAAGTTTTAATTAGGCGATCGCTCCAACAATTAAAAGTATTTTAAATATATATGGAAGAAGCATTCAAATTCCAAGTTAACAACCAAGATTTTACAGTAAATTGTCATCCCGGAACCAGCCTTTTAACTCTGCTACGACAACTAGGCTGGTTTGGTGTTCATCGTGGTTGCGATCGCGGAGATTGCGGTGCTTGTACGGTTTGGGTAAATGATATACCAATCCACAGTTGTATTTACCCAGCCATGCGAATAGCCAATCAATCGGTGACAACAATTGAAGGGTTATCAGAAAATGGCGAACTTGCACCAATGCAGCAAGCATTTTTGCAAGGACAAGGTTTTCAATGCGGTTTCTGCACTCCAGGTATGATTATGAGTGCAGCGAAATTGCCTTTTGCATCACCAGAAGAATTGCGTTTGGCTTTAAAGGGTAATCTTTGCCGTTGCACAGGGTATCAAGCGATTATTGAAAGTATTCTCCCCACCTCCCCATCTCCCTCTCTTCATCTATCGGACAGAGTATCCCCAAACAAGACGGTACAGCAATTGTCACAGGCAAAGCATCTTACACCGCAGATTTTGTGCCACCTGGTTTACTACATCTTAAAGTACTGCGATCGCCTCATCCTCACGCTTACATCCGCAAAATTAACAGCGAACCAGCCAAAGCACTCCCTGGCGTTGTTGCTGTCTTCACTCATGCAGATGTCCCCAGGATAGCTTACACCACCGCCGGACATGCTGAACCTGTACCCGACCCCCTCGACCATTATTTATTAAATTCGCCGGGAATACCGCCCACCCTTGTGGTGGCGGATGAAAGGCGAGGCGATGACGAAGTGACAGATAGCCTATCGCTCCAATTAAAAATTAAAAATTCAAAATTAAGAAGAAATAAAAATTTTTAATTTTTAATTGTTTAGGGGCTTGTACGACGAAGTAGGATTATTTCTGGTTAATTCATGAAACGCACTGTCTCGGTTCCCGTCAAATTGCCCCATGAGAGGTTTCTGCTGGATTATGTACAACAGATTTTGCCATGAGTATGGCAGCATTGCGGCAAGGGTGGGAGGATGAGAATCTACAACGAATTTTAGCGGGCGATCGCTCCGTATCACTTTGGGCAGATATGCCACCAGACTTTGCTGAAGATTTGGCATTGATTCGCCTGCAAATTCTTGAACGCCAACAGCGTTACATAGAATACTTAAATCTTGCCCGTGCCGAAGGATTAATGCAGCAATATCTGACGCGGTTGGTAGCTGTGGGGCAAGTTGAAGAAGCAATGGCTGCTGCTAAAACTCACATGAGTACAGCAGAAACAGCATTTGCGCTTGCCAAAGCTTTGCGGGAGAGAGAGCATTTATCGGAAGCCTTAGCGATCGCTCAAACAGGATTGACATTATCAGGGCATTGTCTCTATGACTTGGCTGCTTGGACAAGTGATTTAGCACAATCTTTAAGTAATTTCTCTGCCGCTGTGAATGCAAGTATCGTTGCTTTTAATACTCGTCCTTCATTTCGCTATTACCGCAAGGTGGAAGAGTTAGTTGGGGACAGTTGGTCTACTGTGAAACAAGATTTACTGAAAACTCTAAGAGCATATCGGGATTGGGGAGCAGAACAAGCGAAGGTGGATATTTTTCTATATGAGGGATTAGTAGATGATGCCATTACTGTTGTCAGTTCACCCTATTTTAGTCCAGAACTGGTAATGCGGGTTATGGAGACAGCAATTCCCCATCGTCCCGATTGGGTAATTGACAATGCCCGTAGTCGAGCCGAACCAATTATAAATCAGGGTAAGGCGGATCGCTACGATGAAGTTGTGAAATGGTTGCAAAAGGTGAAAGCGGCCTATTTTCAGTTGGGACAACAAAGCCAGTGGTCTGATTATCGCTCCCAACTAACGACTACTCATGGGCGCAAACGTAAGCTGATGGAATTGTTTAAGCAGCTAGTATGAAAAGGCACTCCCTATGAACTTCTTACACCATTAAATATGAAAGTGTCATTGGGCATAGGTATATCAATATTAATCACATCAGAACAAAATTTGAGAGCAGATTTTATCGTTAAATATATCTTGCTAATTATCCTTGCTGTTACTACCAGCTTCTACTGTAGCTACAACCTCGCCAGTCAAGCTGGTATCATAACCACCGAGTGCTTTGTGAAATCACCTGTCGATGTCCCAAAGTGCCGAGCAATTGTTGCACAGGTGCTTCTTCCAAATATTGCTTGAGAATTACCAAATCGTATCGTGACTGATACAGGGGGATAAATCCCAGTCCAAAAGTTTGACCAAAACTGTATCCATATCTAAGAGGCGATTTCCCTCACCATCAGCAGGAATCATCTCAGTGCGAAAAGCATCTTTACCGATTAGAGGATGAGCTACCCATTGTCCCCCGATTCTTGCCAAGCAGACTCGTAACCCCTCACCGACTGTCAAGGCAACAGATGTGTTGATCGGTGTTGATTAATAATTAGCAATTTTTCATCAATATTATTCTCTACGAGGCGTTGCTGAATCAAGATATGAATTTACAATTCACGGGTATGTAGAGACGTAGCAATGCTACGTCTCTACAATGATTTGGCATCGAGCTACAAAAATGTATGCAAACATAATTCATGACCAAATTCAGCAACGCC
>NZ_JACAEU010000179.1:0-19379 GCF_013388695.1 Fischerella sp. | reverse complement strand
TCATGAATTATGTTTGCATACATTTTTGTAGCTCGATGCCAAATCATTGTAGAGACGTAGCATTGCTACGTCTCTACATATCCGTGAATTGTAAATTCATATCTTGATTCAGCAACGCCCAAATTTTTATGTAATTTTTCCAAGTGTTTGGGCGATCGCTTCAGCATCTTTGCCAAAAAAGTTTCCCTGTCGCCGTTACTCCAAATGATAATGATTAACTATGAGTTGCCAATGGTGCGGGTTGGGTTTGCACCGCTTGGCTTATCTCAGCATTGACAATTAGTAGAATTGCTGTTCTGTTATTTGAACCAATGGAAAGGCTGTTTCTTGGAGAATCGCGATCGCTATAATTGCTATTTTGACCTTCAACCTGGTGACAGCAAAAATCAGACATCACTTCCCGGACGCCACCCGCCGAGAAATGCTGTAACACCTAACACAGCCAATGCTAAAGTCCTCCACTTCAGCGGTGGATTCATGTCAAACCAATCCAAGAAAGAGGGTATTGCTAGCTTGCTAAAGTCTCCCTCGACGCGATCTTGCCCTTCAATTGGTGCAAAAATATTGTTTGGCGCATCCTCTGACTTTGGTTCATTTGTGCCCTGTGCAAAACCTATCAGCAGCAGTAGTGAATCTACTAAGGAAGGTGATATTTTCTGTAGCAAATCCAACACCTTGCCTACATCGCCGACGATAAAATCACGCATAGGGTGTTCGGCAGCATAAAGGATAGCGTCAGCAACAAGATCGGGTTGATAGTAAGGTGGAATACCAGTAGGTTTAACTCCCAGCTTAGTGCCAACCTTGTTGTAATAAGGTGTGTTGATTGTCGCGGGCAATATTGAGGTAACGCTAATGGGCAATTTTTCGTGCTGCAACTCGACGCGCAGGGTTTCTAAAAAACCTTCCAAACCATGCTTGGCTGCACAGTAGGGACTTTGCAACGGCAGACTCCGCCTACCCTGCATTGAAGATATATGAATTAACGCCCCGCGTCCCTCGCGCTTCAAATGGGGTAGTGCCACCATTGCACCGTATACTTGTCCCATTAAGTTCACCTGAACAATTCGTTCAAACTCCTGCGGTGTAATTTTCTCAAAAGGCGCAATTACACCTGTAGCAGCAACATGAACCCAAGTATCCAACCGTCCGTATTCTGCTACGGTTTGGGAAGCGATCGCCTCTCGCAACGGTCTATGTCCCAGAGGATCGCTGGCGTAGTCTAACCAGTCTAGACTAGCACGACTGTGACTAGAGAGCAGCTTGCGCCATAGCTGTATAGGAAATTGGTCAAAAGCAGGTCGCCCGTAACGAAAACTGATGGGCGTATTGGGCCCTGCCATATTGGGGATGTCAATCTTCGTTAGTACAGCAGCGTAATGCGATAGTTTGATTGGCAATCGAGCCATCTTATTTTCAGATGGCGGCGAAGCCGAGTGTAGTAGATCGTCGGGCAGTTGAGTGCTGACAAACGTACCGGAACCAACAATAGTTTGCAGATAACCTTCGTCGATCAGCTGTTCGTAGCTTTGAGTCACGGTGAGCCGAGAAACTCCCAAAGACTTTGCCAGCAAGCGCGTAGAAGGAAGCCGCTGCCCTTGGGATAACCTCCGCTCAAGGAAATAATTCTTCCCTCCTATCTGCACAATTACACTCGCAAATAAGTGCATCTTCATAGAAAATTATTATCAAAACAGAATTCTCGCCTAGCCTCACAATAAATCTGGGAGGGAAAATTGCCGTTGTTTATCTAATTCTTGCAACCGCAACTTCTCAGCATAAAAAGCTTGATAGTATGATTGCCAACGCTCTGGTTCTGCTTCAGGATCGGTTTGCTCCCACAATTCTAAGAAATGACGATAGCGCTTTTCTCGCAATACACGTTCCATGCAAGCAGTTGCAGCTTGGACTACTTGAGGAGTACGCAGTATCTCTTTCTTGCCAATCTCGTTGAGTTGAAATAGATGGGAAACTAACCCCATTTCTTCGGGAAACTCCAGGCATTTATCTTGCACTTTTGATATTAAATCAACCTCTAAATCATCAGAGGAAATTTCTAAAATTTGCCGCCATAAAAATCGATGGTGGGAAAGGCTAAATTGCAAATCCCGTTCTTCCAAAGTGTCAGTAATAGCTTGGCGCTGTTCGGGACAATGCAAGTAAATTCTTAGCAATAAAGCTTCTGCTTGTTCTAAAAGACTTTTTTCTAGTGTTGGTGCAGTTGTTTGACTTGCTTGTGTAGAGAATTCTTGTGTTTGTCTATACTGTGGTTGACGGAATGCGCTTCTTGATGACCCGGGGATATAGCCTGGTCTAGAGCTATTATCGGGTGCAACTTGAGTTAGGAGATTTTCTACTCTTAGAGGTACTAGCCTGGCGTCCCCAAGAGCTAAAATTTCTGCACAATGAGAAACGTAATAGTTAAGCGTATCAAGGTTAGTTATATTTTTCAGTAATTTTACTAACTGCTGCGAGACTTGTTGAAAGTCTGTAGCTTGCTTCAAGTCTCGGTCTTTCGTAATTTGCTGAATTTGCCAATCTAGCCACAGGGGTGCATTTGCTACCAGTTGTTGATAGTCTGCTGGTGTGTGGGTGTGCAAGTACTCATCAGCATCTTTGCCATCTGGCAAGTTGAGAATTTTTAACTGAACTTCGCCCTTGTATGCCAGTTCGGCAATTTCTCCTATAGCCCTTTCGGCGGCTATCTTCCCGGCTTTATCGGCGTCAAAGTTGAGTATTAGTTGTTTCGAGTCGCTGTAGCGCAATAATAGCCGTACTTGGTCTATACTCAGGGCAGTACCCAAAGAGGCGACGACGTTGTTAATTCCGGCAGCGTGGAGAGCGATCGCATCAAAATATCCCTCTACCACCACAGCTTGATCGTGTTGAGAAATGCCAGCTTTGGCCTTGTCGAGGGCAAATAAAGTTTTACCTTTATTAAAAAGTTCAGTTTCCGGTGAATTTAGATACTTCGGTTGCTCATCTCCCAAACTTCTGCCACCAAAGCCAATCGTGCGTCCCATCACATCATGGATAGGGATGATCGCGCGATCGCGAAACACATCATAATACCCACTACCTTCTTTGCGGGGTTTAATCAATCCCGCTTTTTCCACCAACTGGACTGGATAGCGTTTATCTTCTACCAAATAGCGGTAGAGAGTTTCCCAACCCACGGGAGCATAACCCAAGTTAAACTGCACAATTGTTTCATCTTGCAGTTGGCGCTGCTGTTGCAGATACTGAAGGGCTAGCTGTCCTTGGGATTGCCTGAGGGCATGTTGATAGAATTGGGAAGTAGAAGCGAGAATTTCATAAAGCTGCGATCGCTCTGATAATTGCCGCTGCAACTCTTGTCTTTGTTCGGGTTCCAGAGTTTGCACGGGTACTTGGTAACGTCGCGCTAAATCCAGCACCACTTCTGCAAAAGAGTGCTTGTGCAAATCCATCAGAAATTTGATCGCATTACCCCCAGCTTGACAGCCAAAGCAATAGTACATTTGCTTGGTGGGGCTAACGGTAAAACTAGGGCTTTTTTCATCATGGAAGGGACACAAACCCACAAAATCTTTGCCGCGCCTGCGTAAAACAACGTATTCTGAGACGACATCGTAGATGTCAGCCCGTTGTTTAATTTCCTCTATCGTATCTGGGTGTAAACGAAATTGCATAAAGTCAAGAGTCAAAAGTCAAGAGTCAAAAGTCAAGAGTTATTGCTTTTGACTCTTGACTCTTGACTATGGACTAATCGTTCTGATGGCTATTATATTCTTGTTTGCAAATCAAGAATAATGTATAGAATTGCTTGCACTTAAATTTTATTAGAGGAAATACTGAAAATGGGACGTATTTTTCTTTCCGCAGCCCACGGAGGCAAAGAAACGGGAGGAATTGATCCAGGCTCAATTGCCGGTGGTACTACCGAAGCTAGAGAGATGATTTTGCTGCGCGATTTAATTTTAACCGAACTGAGAGCGCGTAGTTTTGAGGTTTTGTCGGTTCCTGATGACGTGAGTGCCAAGCAAACTATCGAATGGATCAATTCCCGTGGTCGTCGGGGTGATATTGCGCTAGAAATTCACGCTGATGCTGCTGGCAATCCTTCGGTGCGTGGGGCTAGTGTATTTTATATTGCCAGCAATGACGAACGCAAAAGCAACGCCGATCTATTACTAATGGGGTTGCTGCGCCGTGTTCCCCAATTGCCCAATCGCGGAGTTAAGCCGGATACAGCTTCGGGTTTAGGTAGTTTGGCATTTTGTCGCCAGACAAAAGTGCCTTCCTTATTGATGCAAGTTGGTTTCTTAAGCAGTCCCGACGATCGCTCTTTGCTACAAAATCGCCGTCGTGACTTTGCCTTGGGAATCGCTGATGGATTGGCTGCTTGGAGTCGTAGTATTGATGCTGGTTCTGGAGACGGGGGAGAAGCAACTTATGCGGCAATTAATATCAACATTAACGGGCAAAACTATCCAGAGCAAGGAATACTGATTAACGGTAATGCTTACATTCCTATTGATTTAGTAGATCGCTTGCGAATTGACTTATCGAAAGCGCCCAACGTCCGCCGCATTACCTATCGCCGAGTTGTTTATGTCAAAGCTATTGAACTGCGAGAATTTAATATTTCTGTCAGTTGGGATAGTGGGACTAAGACTGTAACATTACGTTCCAACTTGGTAATCTGCCCCGGTCAAATTGATCGGATTATGTCGCATGGCAATTCCTCAGAAGTGCAGATGCAGATATTTCTGAAAAATAACAATGAAAATGCCTTGGTGCAGTTTCCAGATATAGCCAAACTCTATCGAGAAGAAGCCACTACAGAAGGGGTTAACTATGACATTGCTTTCTGTCAGATGTGTGTAGAAACAGGATTTTTACGCTTTGGCGACGATATCAAATCTGAGCAAAATAATTTTGCAGGTCTGGGAACGATTGGTGGCGGTACGGAAGCAGCAACTTTTGAAAATGCCAGAATTGGTGTGAGGGCACACATCCAACACTTGAAAGCTTATGCCAGTTTAGAACCCTTGGTAAAGGAAGTAGTAGACCCGCGATTTCGTTTTGTCACACGCGGTATTGCCCCCTTGGTAGATCAATTATCGGGGCGGTGGTCTGCTGATTTAGATTATGGTAACAAGATTATGGCAATGCTCAAACGCCTCTACGAGTCGGCAGGATTGATGTAAGTAGGTCAGCACGAATAAAGTTAACTCGGGAGGGTCGTTATTCGTCATTTGTCATTGGTCATTGGTAAGGGTTTGAGCAATATTTACCTTTCTTGACATAGCTGCTTTTATTCTTACCTACTTATTTTTGGAAATAACTGCATATCAATTCGCCTGGATCGTTGTCTTCAAACGGGACAATCACTTCATCTGATTCAACCTTAATGCGATCGCGACAGTTGTAGACTTCGATGGGTCTTTTGACTCCATCTACACTCACGGCTGCCCTGTATTCCCAATAATTTTTGGCACTGCGTTTAATACTCAAAATACAAATCTGATGACCCTGATAATTTCGGCATACTAATGCTTCGGCAGGAAATACTACTAAGAAAAAGAGTATTAATGGTAGCACCAAGGCAATATATTTCATTAGCAAAGAAAGGTGTAAAGATAGACTACTTATTTACGCATAGTCAGTTCTGCTTGCGAAAGTGCGATCGCATTCTCTAATGCTGTGCTGGTGGACAATTGTAATTCAGATCAATTAATTTTCAAAAATTGAATCATTTTTTCTGCTGTTTTGACAAATTTATCCTACAGTCTGGAAATTATAACTCACTGAACTTATGCGTTGATGTTGATTTTGACACAAAATGAAAGTGGTTAAAACAGTCCGCACTCTGTAAGTAGTCGGAGTATAAATTGCAATAGTACTTTATTATGCAATTATGCAAGTTATTGAGTATCAATCATTACGGCGACTGTGGATTGCGCGATCGCACTCACTTCCACAAAAAAGCGATCGCACTCATGGGTACATTTTATTGACCGAACAAAGCACTCATTAAAAAGTAAAAAGGCATTCATAAAGAGGTCACGCTTCACCATTATTTATTTATGGAACGATCGGGAAAACATTCCCAATCGAGACGCATAGCGCGAGAAATAATACGTCCAAATCAAGTTAAAAGTTAAAAGTTAAAAGACACTCATAATAAATTGTCTTTTTTTTTTACTTTTTAATTTTTACTTCTTAAGAGATAAGCCCATAAAAACTAATAAACAATCAAAAAAGGTGGCTTTTTAGCCACCTTAACAACAAATTTCCAATTCAAAAAATTTTAATTAAGACCCGGCTAGAACAAAATCTACATCACTTGTTCCGCCTGTTTCTGACTGACCAGAACGCAATTGCTGACCATTTACTTCTACAGCAAAAGGTGTACTGCCTAAGTTGAGATTGTAGTCAGTTTTCTGATTTGTATATCCAACACTGGCAATCATTTTCCGACCAGCATCGGTGTAGAGAAAAGCCAACATTTGATTTTTTTGTTGCTTATTGTCATATGCCCAAATCACCATATATTGATTACCTTGATAATCAAATATCTTCGGCGGACGGTTGGGAACATAACGACCAGCTTCACCAAAGCTTTTATCCAGAAAACCTTGCACAGAGTTAGTTTCTACGGTTGCATAAGCAACTTCTTGTGGAGATGTAGCTACAGCGTCGCCTTGACTTTCATCAACAACTTCTTCTTTACCACGGTTGCGGAAATAATCTACTGCGGCTTTAGTCCCAATGGCACCAACGGCTGCAACTCCAGCACCGATGAGTATATTGCGAAGTTTGTTATTATTCATCGTTGATTTTGATGATTAAAAAACATCATAGTTAATAGTCAAGGGTCAAGGGTCAATAGTCAATAGTCATTAGTCATTAGTCATTGGTCATTTGTTATTGGTTCTTTCTTCCACTCCCCCACTCTCCCACTCCTCCATCACCCCACCTCCCCACTTCTTCGCAGTCTCACGCTTGCCAACTCTGCTGCTAATTTGATTGCTGCTTTCATACTCGTTGCATCAGCAATTCCTTTACCAGCAATATCAAATGCTGTACCGTGATCTGGTGAGGTACGAATGAAGGGAAGACCGATAGAAGTATTTACTGCTCGGTCAAATGCCATTAGCTTGACTGGAATTAAACCTTGGTCGTGGTAGAGTGCGAGGTAAGCATCAGCAGCTTTGGTAGGATCAATTCCACCATACCAAGCTTGACCAGGCTTGACCCACATTGTATCTGGCGGAATGGGGCCATCTAGCTGCCAATTCGGGCGTTGTTGACGTTCTTGATCTAGCCAGGGGATTAACCAATCTTGTTCTTCACGTCCGAGTTGTCCCTGTTCGCCACTGTGGGGATTTAAACCCGCGATCGCAATTTTTCCATTCTCAATACCAAAATCTTGCTCTAAACACTCCACCAATAAATCAAGTTTTTTCGTCAACAATTCTGGTGTTAACACCTGCGGTACTTGACACAAAGGAATATGCGTAGTAGCTAATAAACTTCGCAGCGTCCAGTCAGTATGGGGCGATCGCGCTACGAATAACATGCCAAATCTATCTGTACCTGACTTTTGAGCTAAAAGTTCTGTTTGCCCTGGATAGTCATACCCCGCTGCCTTCCAAGCAGATTTAGCGATCGGGGCGGTAACTATGGCATCAAATTCTCCTTGTTGAGTTCGGGCGATCGCACATTCGATATAGGCAAAACTAGCTGCACCACTAGCTGCGTTACCCGTTCCAATGACAATTTCACTTTTAATTTGTTCTTCTAGTGGCACGTCAAGAATTGACAAGTTTTCTGGATTTGCCAAAGGTACTAAATTTCCATTTACGAGAACTCTAGTATAATTTTGTAATAGTAATTCCTGGCTACCTACAACAGTTACATCAAAATTTTTACTCAACTCGGGGTCTGCCAAAGCTTTTAAAATCACTTCTGGCCCTATTCCAGCGGGATCTCCCAACGTCAGTGCTAGGCGGGGGCGATGCGGCAATGGCAAAATATCATTTTTTTTATTTAATAAAGACATACAAGCAATTCTCTTATCCCAGCTTTTAACTTGCCTTTCAAAAGCGTCTCGATGTGATAATGTTAACTGACACCAGACAAGGGAAATGGAGCCTGACGAGTGAAAGCAATCTTGACCCCAGACTCCAAGTCAATTCTTGAGTCAAGCAGCTGTCATGCTCCAGTGGTGATATTTGTACCTAGCTATTTACTTAGTTGCAAAGGTTACAATATCTTGTCATTTACTCCGTTTATCCCCGAGGGTTAACCTGAGAATCTGTGTCACAATACTTCATATTAGTCTCATCCTATCAGCTGTTCTGTAAGGCTCTGGTAGACTTAACTTAATTAAACAATTCGCAAAGGAGAATTACAGTAATGGGTGGCGAAATGTTCAATGCAGCGATATTATCCTTCAGCTTAATATTTGTAGGCTGGGGCTTAGGCGCTTTATTACTGAAAATTCAGGGCGCAGAAGAAGAGTAATTCCTTCCCAGAAGCACTTTGAAACCGAGAGGCTCCTTTATAGTCTCTCGCTTCTGTTTGCATCTTCAAAAAGAATGTAAACTTTTGTTTGTTCATGCGATTCTGATAAGATTTTATTCATAAAAGTTTAAGTTTTGTAAAGAACCCTCATGACATTATTAATTGTCGGTGCCACTGGCACCTTGGGAAGACAAGTGGCTCGTCGTGCCATCGATGAGGGGTATAAAGTACGTTGTCTTGTCCGGAGTGCAAAGAAAGCCGCATTTCTCAAAGAGTGGGGTGCGGAACTTGTACCGGGAGATTTGTGCTACCCCCAAACGCTCAAAGCAGCGCTGGAAGGTGTAACCGCAGTCATTGATGCGGCCACTTCTCGTCCCACCGATTCACTGAGTATCAAACAAGTAGACTGGGAAGGTAAGGTATCCTTAATTCAAGCGTGTTTGGCGGCAGGTGTAGAGCGTTTTATATTCTTTTCTATATTGGATGCTGACAAGTATCCAGAAGTGCCGCTGATGGAAATCAAGCGGTGTACAGAATTGTTTTTGGCAGAGTCCGGTTTGAATTACACCGTATTGCAGCTGGCTGGCTTTATGCAAGGCTTAATTGGTCAATATGGAATTCCCATTTTGGAAAACCAGCCAGTTTGGGTGACAGGTGAGTCTTCGCCTATTGCCTATATGGATACTCAAGATATAGCTAAATTTGCCATTCGGGCATTGAGCATACCGGAAACCGAAAAGCGAACTTTCCCAGTGGTTGGTACTCGCGCTTGGAGTGCCGAGGAAATTATTAGTTTGTGCGAGCGCTTATCTGGAAAAGAAGCTAGAGTAACGCGGATGCCAGTAAACTTACTGCGTACCGTGCGCCGGATGCTGCGGTTCTTCCAATGGGGATGGAATGTAGCAGACAGACTGGCATTTACAGAAGTACTAGCAAGCGGTCGACCTCTCAATGCTTCAATGGATGCAGCATATCAAGTCTTTGGCTTTGATCCAAAAGATACCACAACTCTAGAAAGCTACTTGCAAGAGTACTTCAATCGCATTATGAAGAAGCTCAAAGAGCTAGACTACGAAAAAAATAAAGCCAAAAAAAAGAAAGAAAAAAAGACTCCGTTTAAAAAAGTTGATGGTCAATAGTCAATGGTTGGTGGTTGGTAGTTGGTGGTTGTTTGGAACAGACAACAAACAACAAACAACAAACAACTAATGACTAAATTGACCAAAATGTGTAAGGATTAACATAATAAAGAGCAGCGCCTTAAGATTGGATATTTGAGTGTGCCGAAAGCAGGCATTATCTACAACGACGTTAAACCGATAGCAGGTCGCGTCGCCATTGAGTTGGAAGAAAAGTTCACTGCCGCTGGTTGGGATGTCTGCATCACAACTGGCGCTGGTGGTATGTTGGGTTACTCTACCCCAGATAGCCCGGTATGCCACACGCCGATTGAAGGTCTAACGCCTCCTGGCTTTGACTCAGAAACACAGTTTGCGGTTGTGCTGGGTGGAGATGGTACAGTTTTGGCAGCATCTCGCCTGGTAGCTCCTTGTGGTATCCCCATGCTCACAGTTAATACTGGTCATATGGGGTTCTTGACGGAAGCTTACCTTAACCAACTGCCCCAAGCAATAGAGCAGCTAATGGCCGGTAAGTATGAAATTGAAGAACGAGCAATGCTCACTATCAAGGTGTTTCGAGGAGATTCATTACAGTGGGAGGCCCTCTGTTTAAATGAAATGGTGCTACATCGAGAACCATTGACCTCTATGTGCCATTTTGAAATTGCAGTGGGTCGTCACGCGCCAGTCGATGTTGCCGCAGATGGTGTGATTATTTCTACGCCGACCGGTTCTACAGCTTATTCATTGAGTGCTGGCGGGCCTGTGGTAATCCCTGGTGTGCCTGCATTACAGCTAGTGCCTATTTGTCCTCATTCTCTGGCTTCTAGGGCATTGGTGTTTCCCGATACAGAACCAGTAAATATCTACCCAGTAAATACCCCTCGGTTAGTGATGGTGGTTGATGGTAATGGCGGGTGTTATGTTTTGCCAGAGGATCGGGTACACGTAGAGCGATCGCAATATTGTGCTAAATTCATTCGCCTACAATCGCCAGAATTCTTTCGAGTTTTGCGGGAGAAACTAGGCTGGGGTCTGCCACATATTGCTAAACCTACTTCGGTGGAATTGCCGTAATAGTCAATGGTCATTTGTCATTTGTCATTGGTTAGTAGTTAGTGGATAGTGGTTAGTAGTTAGTGGTTTTTAACTATGCCCAATCCCCAATCCCCAATCCCCATTACCCCTTATCCCCAATTCCCAATGCCCGATGCCCGTGCCCGATGTCCACTCTCCCACTCTCCCCATCTCCCCATCTCCCCCTCCCCTATTCCCCATTCCCTAAATTTTGAACTAGAGATTAAATTTATTGCTTCTGAGTGTTCGGATTGCTGAATCTGATACATTAACGTGCTAAAACTTTTTAGATAATGTGTCAAATTATGATATGTCTATAGCCAAATACTCCCAAACTGCTTCTTCCCTATCCAACATCTGAAGTAAAACATTAATATGACGCTTGCTCACACCCCCTGTGTTTTGGTGATTGAAAGCGACGAAAATCTCGCACACCAGATCGCTTTTGATTTAAAAGAAACTGGCTACGATCCTGTTGTGGCTCATGATGGAACAAACGGTTTGCAACAAGGCCGCGATCGCCAACCAGCTTTGGTTGTAATTGACAGGATGCTGGCAGGAGAATCAGGACTCTCGTTGTGTAAAAATCTCAGAACAGCCGGAATGCGATCGCCTGTGCTGGTATTAATGGCACGGGATACAGTGGACGATCGCGTCGCTTGTCTAGAAGCAGGAGCTGATGATTACTTCCTCAAACCTTATCGTTCCGAAGATTTTTTGAACTTAATTCGCCTGTACTTAAAACCTGATATTGATACGACAGAGCAGTTACGTTTTGGGGATCTAATTTTAGACCTTGCAACCCGCCGCGCTATTCATAACGGACGAGCAATAGACTTGACAATGAAAGAATTTGAATTGCTCAAGTATCTGATGGAACACCCCCGTGAAGTATTAACCCGGGAACAAATTCTAGAAAATGTTTGGGGTTACGACTTTATGGGCGAATCAAATGTGATAGAAGTGTATATTCGCTACTTACGCCTAAAAATAGAAGATGAAGGTCAAAAGCGCTTGATTCAAACAGTGCGTGGTGTCGGTTATGTCTTAAGAGAATCTTAGAAGTAGGAGTGGGAGATGGGGAGATGGGGAGAGTGGGAGAGTGGGAGAGTGGGAAAGTGGACATCGGGCACGGGCATCGGGCATTGGGAATTGGGGAAGGTGGGGCCCCCTCTGGGGATAAGGGGTAATGGGGATTGGGGATTGGGCATAGTTAAAAACCACTAACTACTAACCACTATCCACTAACTACTAACCAATGACAAATGACAAATGACTATTAACTAAAATTTATGATTCGTTCACTAACTTTGCTTTCACTACTTTTGGGTGTTCTACTAATAGGCTGTTCTAGTCCAACACCTGCTAAACCTCCTAGTTCTAGCTCCTCTGCACCAGTGAATACTGAGCAACAATCACTTACAAAGGGTCAGCAGTTACCAATTTCTGCTCGCGCCGTTGTTCCTAATGGCATCAAAATTGATTTAGAAGTAGCACGAACACCTGAACAACAACAGATGGGGTTGATGTATCGACCTGCTTTACCAGACAATCGGGGGATGCTGTTTCATTTCTCTTCACCACTGGCTGCTAGTTTTTGGATGAAAAATGTACCCGTACCCCTAGATATGGTCTTTTTACGCAAAGGGGTAGTCCAAGCGATTGCTGCTGCTGTACCTCCCTGTAAAGCCGATCCTTGTCCCACGTATGGCCCAAGAACACAAATCGATCAGGTGATTGAACTGCGTTCGGGGCGAGCCGCAGAATTAGGGTTAAAAGCTGGGGATCGTGTCAAAATTGATTTCTTTGATATCAGTAATTTACGGAGATGATAATTTGACCTAGGTTACTAGGATACCTATAAAATCGTACTTTTACAGATTCTGATACAAAAGTCACTAAATACCTGGTAAAAAAGTTAATAGTGAAGTTAATATCTAATACAGTGTCAAACAGATGAATCCCTAAGATTTCTAGGCGGGGATCGCTATTTTAGCATTTGGTAACTAAAATCTATCTTTTGGCGTACGTGTAAAGATTGGCCAATAAGAGATTATATAGCAAAGGAATCCTCCTCACTACAGGTGTATTCAAATAAACAATTGCAGTAAAAAGGAGAAATCCAATTAACTAGCTCGGCTGCTTGAGATCTAAATATATAAAGTAGCGCTAAAATTAATAACTTCCGCAGACTTTTGTCAAGGAGCACCTAATACACAAACTGCTTTAGTTTGTTGATTGGGCGATCGCTCAGTAACAGATGAAAGACTGACTACTAGCTACTTAAAAGTTGTGGCATCAATGATGACCGCACGAACTACTGAAGAGGGTGAACTACAAAATGCTACCATCTAACTATTCTCAATTGATTAATTTTTTGCAAGAGGAACTGGCAATTTCCGCAGCCTCTATTGATGTTGCTCTTCGTCACAGTCAGCAAGATCCTGGTCCTTTGCCGATGATTCTTTGGCAATACGGGTTGATTACTCTCGAACAATTAGAACAAATTTATGATTGGCTAGAAACAGCAGCATAGGTATGAGTAGCTTCTTCAGGAGGATAAATATATGTGGGTTCGACTCTGCCTTTTGCAAAGCCTGGTAGAGAGGAAAAGACGCTCTAGCAGTCTTGATTGTGTCGGCTATAACAAGTTACAAGAGCGGGTTGAGAAATCAGCCCGCTCTTTAAATTTGTTAACACTTGGTTGTTGGTTAGTAGTTAGTAGTTAGTAGGTGGCTACTACCCACTAACCACTATCCACTAACCATTAACAAATTGGTAAGTTAACTTCTCCTAAAAGCACTCTTTGTGTTGCTCCAGTGACGGTTGGTAGATTACCAGGAGTACCTAATTGTCGCCAGTAGGCTAAAACTGCAAAGGCGATCGCTTCTTTGAAGTCCGCACTCAATCCAACTTCATCGGTTGTTAAAACTGGCACTGAAGTCAAAAGCTGTTGCAGGCGATGTTTTAAATAAAGATTGCGACTGCCACCGCCGCATAAAAATACTCGTTGTGGCATGTGTGGCAAAAAAGAGCGGTAACTGTGAACAATTGAAGCAGCTGTAAGTTCTGTGAGAGTAGCTAGCAAATCTGCTGAACTTAGTTGGTATGGTTCAGCATCTTTTATACACTGTTGCAGGTAAGCAAAGCCGAATAATTCTCGACCCGTGGATTTGGGTGGTGGCAGATGAAAGTACTCTTGCTGAAGCCATTGTTCTACTAGTGCATGGCATGGTGTACCACTCGCTGCCCAAGAGCCGTTTTCGTCATAGGTTTTTGCGTCATTAGTTAAATACTGTACTGCCAGATCCAACAGGCTATTTCCCGGCCCTGTATCCCAACCGCGAATCTTCTCCAGCCAGTTATCCCCCCGAGGCGGTATATAAGTAACATTACTTATGCCGCCAATATTTTGAATACAACATGATTCTTGGGGATGACTGAGCAAAGCTGCATCTACAGGAGATACAAGGGGCGCACCTTGACCACCAGCAGCAATATCCGCTACACGGAAGTTACTCACGGTCGTAATGCCCGTTAATTGAGCAATGACAGCACCGCGACCGAGTTGGAGGGTGTAACCAAGGAATCGAGGAGTGGGGGAGTGGAGGAGTGGGGGAGTAAGTAAGTTACTGATTTCTCCCCCTCTCCCAACGCCAGGTGCTTTATGCCGGGGAAAGAGTCCACCGCACTGGCTCCTCTCCCCCTCTCCCCTTCCTCCTTGAGGTGGTCGATGATAAACTGTCTGACCGTGGGAGCCAATTAAATTAGCTGTTTCGTGACCAATTTGAATATTTTGTGCTGCTTGGGCAAAGGCAATGGCGATCGCATCATCTAATTCTGCCAATTCTGCCATTGAGATAGCTTTTCCAGCACAAACAGCCAGAATGCATTCTCTCATTTCATCTGGGTATGGATATGTTGCCCCAGCTAGCAATTCTACTTTTAAATCGAAGTCTGTACCAGAAATATCAACTAAAGCTGCATCTATACCGTCTACAGATGTGCCGCTGATTAAACCGATGACGTATGTCATAAATATTGTTAGTGGTTAGTAGTTAGTGGTTAATTGTTTACTACTTTCCCCACTCTCCCCATCTTCCCATCTCCCCATCTCCTCATTCCCCATTCTCCGAATACATTTTTTTATCAGTAGCAATGATATGTAAATCGACATTTTTAAGCAACTTTACTAATTTTTGAGTTAAAGACCCTCTTAGAAATAATTGCCAGCGCGATCGCTGACTTTCACCGATAACAATCTGGGTAATGTGGTATTTCTGGGCAACTTCAGCGATCGCTTTAGCGATGTTGCTGCTGGTAACGCGAATAAAAGTACCTTCAAATTCTTTACAGAGTTTCTCGCACATATCGATGTGCAAGCTTTCCTCTTTAGTGAGGAAGCGGTCTGGGTCGGCAACAAATACGGCAAAAAGAGGAGCATTCATGTAGTTGGCAAGCCTAGCACCCCGACGTAATAATTGCAGTGAGTTGGGATAGGTAGAGACGCAAACTAACACCCGCTCTTGAATATTACAGAATTCACCTTGTAGAGTAGCGCCGTTTGCGAAACTTGCACCGAGTTCTCTTGCTTCTTCTTCAACGTTGTCTGCGATTTCCCGCAATGCCAACTCGCGTAAAGCAACCAAGTTGCGACGCTGGAAAAAGTGATTGAGTGCTTGTTGAATTTTTTGCGGGGCGTAGATTTTACCTTCTAGTAACCTTTCTTCTAGAGTTTCTGGCGTAACATCTACTACAACTACTTCATCTGCATCATCCAGAATGCGGTCAGGAATGCGTTCCCGCACTACTACACCAGTGATTCTTGCTACTAAGTCATTGAGGCTCTCCAAATGTTGAATATTCATGGTGGAGTAGACATCAATGCCGTGCTGCAAAATGATTTCTACATCTTGGTAGCGTTTTTCGCGGGGTGAACCAGGGACATTGGTATGTGCCAATTCATCAACTAATACCAATTGAGGCGATCGCGCTAAAATCGCATCCGTGTCCATTTCTGTCAGTATCAAATTACCGCGTGTAATTGAAGCGCGCGGTAATATTTCCAACTCTTCCGCCATTTCTGCTGTCTCTTTGCGTCCGTGGGTTTCCAACAACCCAATTACAACATCAATCCCTTCTTCTTTGAGTGCATGTGCTTCTTCCAGCATCTGGTAAGTTTTGCCAACACCAGGAGCCATACCTATAAAAATTTTGTGTTTGCCGCGACGTGCTGGATACATGAAAGTAAAAATAAGTAAACGTATTTTTCGCGGTGACTGTTAGTGGTTAGTGGATAGTGGTTAGTAGGAAATAACAGCTAACTATCAACTACTATCTACTAACTACCAACTACTATCTACTAACCACTATCTACTACCAACCAACAACTAAATAATTTATTGATTTCGTCCCCGGTTAATTTCTTGAAGGTCAAGAGCATAATTCAATTTCAGAAGATTAACTCCAGGCTCACCAAAAATACCTAAAAATCTATCATCCGTATACTGTTGAATTAATGGCAATATTTCCTCTCGGGTAATACCGCGTGCGCTAGCAACCCTCTCTAATTGTTCCTGGGCTGTTCTGACAGAAATATGGGGGTCTAAACCAGATCCAGAAGTGTAAATGAGGTCGGCAAACGGTTGAATACTCTCGTCTCTGAGTTGATTTGATCGTTCAACAATGCGATTCAGCAACTCTGGGTTGCTAGGAGCGAGGTTGCTTGCACCTGAAATACCTGTTGGCTTACCCAGTTTCCCTTGGCTATACCTAATAGTACTGGGACGACCCTGAAAATAGCGGTCAGATCGGAACTGTTGACCAATCAAAGCCGAACCAATATTCTCTCCTTGGATATTCTGCATGATGCTACCTTTTGCCTGGTATCTAAATACTTGACCTACTCCTAGGGTGGCGACAGGATAAATAATTGCTGTTAATAACCAGAGAAGTACAGTCATGCGAATCGCCCTGGCAATTTCTCGAATAATAAACATAGATTTCTTCTGCTTTCTATTTAGAAGCGTTCTGGTTGAAAAATCACAAAAAATAGATAGATTATAAGTGCCAAGGTGATAAATCCCAAAATGCCTATAGCCCAAGCCGAACGACGTTCCAAAGCACCGTCAGCTGCTGCATAAACAATAGGAGCAGTAATCAAATTCAGACACAAACTGATAAAAATCGCCAACGGTAATTTTTGTCTGCGCCATTGTGACCAAATAAAAGAAATTGCTTTCAACAAATCCGCAGGTAAAAACCTGCGTTGTAAATTAATTATTTTCATACTCTTTTCCCACTCTTCCCTTTGTGTTCTTCGTGTACTACCCTAGCGAGAAGCCGCTAGCGCGTCTATGTGGTTCGTTTTCTAAGTACAGCTTTGCATAAAATCATATCTTTTTTAAACGCAGAGGCTCGCAGAGTCAGCGCACCAGGTAGCAGAGTGTTTCTACATTTAATTCGTTACGAATTTGCGCAACATTGCACTAAGCCAATCCTATTGCTGTAATTGCCAGATCAATTAACTTAATCGCGATAAACGGTGCAATTACACCACCTAAGCCATAAATAAAAATATTGCGTTGCAGCAGTTGATTGGATGTGAGTGGTCTAAACTTCACACCCTTTAGTGCCAAGGGAATTAAGACAGGAATAATCAAAGCATTATAAATTAGTGCTGACAGCACAGCAGAATTAGTGCTGGTCAGCTTCATAATATTCAAACTTTGTAAATTAGCAGAAGCAAATAATACTGGAATAATCGCAAAGTACTTAGCAATATCGTTGGCAATGGAGAATGTTGTTAATGCCCCACGAGTAATCAGCAATTGTTTACCTATGCCAACTATATCGATCAGTTTGGTAGGATCGGAGTCCAAGTCAACCATATTCGCTGCTTCTTTGGCTGCCTGAGTACCCGTATTCATTGCTACCCCAACATTGGCCTGTGCTAGTGCTGGTGCGTCGTTTGTACCGTCTCCCGTCATTGCCACTAGTTTGCCTTCAGCTTGTTCCCTTTGAATAACGGCGATTTTATCCTCTGGGGTAGCTTCGGCGATAAAGTCATCGACTCCCGCCTCTTTGGCGATTACAGAAGCAGTGATGCGGTTATCGCCAGTTAACATGATGGTACGCACTCCCATGCGCCGCAATTGTTCAAAGCGATCGCGTATTCCCGGTTTAACAATATCCTTAAGATAAATCACACCGTAGATTTCACCATCCAGGCAAACTGCTAAGGGTGTGCCTCCTTGCTGTGAAACTAATTCGTAGGCAGAATCTAGTTCTGGAGTATCTTGACCTCTACGCGATGCTCCAGAGGAGCCGCTACGCGAACGCACAAATCCCTTGATCGCATTTACCGCCCCCTTACGCGCTTCTTTCCCGTTGGGTAAGTTTGTACCACTCATGCGAGTTCTGGCGGAGAATTCGACTCCTTCAGTTTTTTCACGGTCGAAATCAATACTTGCGCCTAATTTTTCGGCTAGCCGGACAATCGATTTTCCTTCTGGTGTGTCATCAAATATACTTGCTACCAGCGCTACATAAGCAATTTCCTGCATGGTGTGACCGTTGACAGGAATGAAACCCTCTGCCAATCGGTTCCCCAAGGTAATCGTACCTGTTTTGTCAAGAACCAAGGAGTTAACATCGCCACAAGCTTCTACTGCTCGTCCGGAGGTGGCAATGACATTAAACTGGGCGACTCGATCCATGCCAGCGATACCGATCGCACTGAGTAAGCCACCAATAGTCGTTGGGATCAGTGCCACTAATAATGCCACTAAAATTGCCACGCTGACTGGACTTTGAACGTAGTTGGCAATTGATGGTAGTGTTGCCACAACAAAAAGAAATACTAAGCTCAGAACTGCTAGTAACACAGTCAGGGCAATTTCATTTGGTGTCTTGCTGCGTTCAGCCCCCTCCACCAGGGCAATCATCCGGTCAATAAATCCTTTGCCTGGGTCAGCTGTGATGCGAATAATTAGTTCATCGGAGATGATCCGCGTACCGCCAGTAACTGAACTGGCGACATCGGAACCTGTTTCTTTTAATACAGGGGCAGATTCACCGGTGATCGCCGACTCGTCTACACTAGCGGTTCCCATAATCACTTCACCATCGGCAGGAATGGTATCACCAGCCACAACGTAGACAGTATCACCTTGTTGCAGGCTGGTGGAAGGAACTTCTGAAATCGTGCCATCGGGAGAAAGTTTTTTGGCGATAGTTTCTGATTTAGTTGAGCGCAAAGCATCGGCTTGTGCCTTACCCCTGCCTTCTGCAACTGCCTCGGCAAAATTGGCAAACCACACAGTAAAAAACAAAATCACCGTAATCAAGCCGTTGAAAAGTCGTGGGTTTTTGTCTGGAACCGGCCCGAACAAGTCGGGTTCAATTGTGACTGCAAGGGTGACGAACGTCCCAACCCAGACTAGAAACATCACCGGATTCTTGATTGCTTGTTTAGGATTGAGCTTGACAAAAGCATCTTTGATGGCTCTACGATAAATCCCTTTAGTCTTTACCCGTGACTGTTTGCGTGCATGACGGCGATCGTAGGGACGAGAACGTGGGGATCTGGGAGATTTGGAGGTAGTAGCAGCTGGTTTCATATATTCAGGGAATGGGGAAGTGGGGGAGTGGAGGAGTGGAGGAGTG
>NZ_JACAEU010000178.1:0-5615 GCF_013388695.1 Fischerella sp. | reverse complement strand
TGGGCATTGGGAATCGGGCCGAAGTGAATTGGGATTTAACGATTATCTTTGCCCTTTGCCCCATGCCCCTTGCCCCTTGCCCACTAACTACTAACCACTAACCACTAACCACTAACCACTAACTACTAACCACTCTCTTCCCCTAACTTGTAATTAGTAGCCAATAAAGTGCAGCACGTCACGCAAAACGCTGTAACCAGCTAAATCCCAAAGCAAATAAGCAAGAAAACCAATCATTGCTAAACGCCCGTTCCAAAGTTCAGCTTGGGGAGTCCAGCCAAATAGAAAAGCATTGCGATCTTTGCCGTTATATTCTGTAGTAATTGGTGGTAAATCGGTAGAAGGACGAGTTTCCATTTTGCCTCCAAAATCAATTCTGTCGAATTATTCTTTGTCTGCTGTTAGTTATTAGTTATTTAGTGGTTCTTGAGTAGTTAATAACTAATAACTAATTCTCGATTCCAACGTTTTGTTACATATCTTTAATTTAGCTATCAATTGCTACCCTGTTGTATTCCTATGGGTACAATATCCAGGCACTTCTAATGGACGATTCTCAAGGCTTTTTTTAGATGCCGGAATACACCTTTAGAGGGTGATAAAAAAAACTATTTCTAAATAAATGTTAATCTGAACGTTGTTATAAGTAATTTTACTGAAATACTCTCAAGAGTGTCAAGCTCGTGCATTAGTGAGAAAAACTTATATCCAATGCAGTATATGGGTATCACACCAGAGATGGATGCTATAAGTGCCCAAATTCCACGATTCTGAGCTAAAGAGTAGGTTATAAGGACTAGTACAAGAGTAAAAGCAGGTTAGCAACTTTTTATACTGACAATTAAAAATTATGAGGAAGGAAATAGAATGTTTCAGAGTACAGTAATAACGCTGGAACTTTACAAACCTTTATTTTGGATAGCACAGGCTATAGTAGAACCACCAGCAGGTATTTCTCCAGCACAGGCATCAGTTGCTTTCTCCGGTCCACGCTTTTTTACTGCTTTAATCTCCGGTGTGATCCTGGCTTTTGCATTTCAATTGGTATTAACCAACCTCTCGGTTGCCGCAGGTATTTCTTACTTGGGGCGTCCATCTGATTCAGATCATGGGGAAGCCGGAACTTTAGGAGGGACGATTCGCAAAATCGGTACAGCAGTAGGAGTTTGGACTTTAGTCACGGTTACAATTGCCTTGGCGATCGCTAGTTTTTTGGCAGTAAAACTTAGCCTGGTGATTTTCAGCCCAGGACTGGGAGCAATTCTAGGCGCGGTGATTTGGGGTGCATACTTCTTGCTGCTAGTATGGGTAAGTTCCACCACAGTCGGTTCCTTAATTGGCAATGTCGTTAACACCGCAACCTCCGGCTTTCAGGCGCTCATGGGAACAGCCACTGCTGCGTTAGGTGCAAAGGCTGTGAATCAGCAAGTGGTGTCAACGGCTGAAGCCGCAGCCGCAGCAGTACGTCGGGAATTGGCCGGTGCGATTGACCCCGGTGGCGTCCGGGAAAAAGTTGAGGATTACCTAGAAATGCTGCGTACTCCAGAGCTAGATATATCGAGGATTCGCAGTGATTTTGAAAAATTGTTGAGCGATCCGCAACTCAGAGATATCGCCACTAGTGGCGATATTCGTAACATTGACCGTCAGAAGTTTGTCGATTTAGTCAGCAGCCGTACCGACCTCTCGAAGCGAGATGTTAACCGTATTGCGGACACTTTATATAGTGTTTGGCAGCAGACAGTAGGTCAAGTAGGTCAGGTTCGTCCCCAAGATCGGATGGGTGAGTTGGTAGATTATGTTAAATCGCTCAAGCCAGGACAGACGAACACAGACGAACTGAACCGCAAGCTAGATCAGCTGATTGCGGAAATGCGTTCTGCGAGAGAAGCCGATCGAAGGGCAACTCAAGAAACTGCTCCTGGCCCGATTCAGCGGACACTACAACAAGGAATAACCACTCTGACTGGTATTGTATTAGGGCGAACCGATCTGTCAGATTTAGATGTAGAAAAAATCTTAGGCACTTTAACTACAGCTAAAGATAAAGTTGGCGAACAAGCAGATAAATTAGGACTACCTATACCAAAGCAACCTTACAGCCCCATCCACGCGGATGTAGAAAATTACCTGCTCAACACCTATGCTTGGCAACTGAGTTCGGAAAAAATAGCTCAGGAATTTCGCGATGTTATCTACGATCCCGCAGCCGATCCGGGAATAGTGCGGCGGGAGTTAGAACGACTTTCTCGGAGCGATTTTGTTAATATTTTGCAACAGCGGGGTCTTTTGACCCAAGCGGAAATTCAGCGCATTGCTGACAACTTGGAAACTGTTCGCCAAGAAGTTTTGGTGACAGTCACCGCTGAGGAAGAAAAAGAGATAACACAAGACTTGCAACGCCGAGTCGAGAGTTATCTGCTCGTGACTCCAAAATCAGAATTGACCGCAGAAGGTATAGAGCGAGATTTTAGAGCATTGTTGTCAGATTCCGACGCTGATTATGAGACTTTATCTCGACGCTTGTCAATGTTTGACCGTCAAGGGATGCGGGAGATATTACTTTCACGCAATGATATTCAGCCAGAGGAAGCAGACACTATTCTAGATGAGTTGGAAAAACAGCGCGATCGCGTCTTAGTAGAATCCAAAGGACTGGCAGAGCAAGCAAAATATCAAGCGGAATCGCTATGGCTGAATTTAGAGTCATATCTACGTAATACTGGCAAAGAAGAACTAAATCCCAACGCGATTAGAGCCGAGTTAAAAAGACTTCTGGAAGACCCGCAAGCTGGAATGGGGGCGATTCGGGCACGCTTGTCTCGTTTTGACCGCGATACTTTAGTGAAATTGCTGAGTCAGCGGCAAGACTTAAGCGAAGAGCAAGTAAATCAAATTATCAATACGGTTGAGGAATCGTGGCATAGCGTTCGCCACGCACCGCAAGCAGCATTAGATAAAGCCAAGGAACAGTACGATTCTGTCACAACCATAATTGCAGATTATCTGCGGAACACTGGCAAAGAAGAACTCAATCCCGAAGGCATTCAGCGAGATTTAAATCGACTGTTCCAAAACCCGAAAGAGGGAGTTGTAGCACTGCGGCAGCGGTTATCGCACGTAGATCGAGATACTTTGGTAAAATTAGTGAGTCAACGTCGAGACCTGAGTGAAGAACAAGTCAACCAGGTAATCGATTCTGTCCAAAACTCAATTCGCGATATCGTACGTGCGCCGCGTCGCCTCGCTACTCGGACACAGCAAAGAGTGCAAACTTTCCAAACTTATTTGGAAGAGTATTTGCGGCGGAGTGGCAAGGATGAACTTAACCCAGAAGGTATCAAACGCGATTTGTCTCTGTTGTTACACGATCCGCGCGTGGGAATGGAAAGTTTAGGCGATCGCCTTTCCCACTTTGACCGCTCTACCATCATCACCTTGCTAAAACTGCGGGAAGACCTGAGCGATCAAGAAGCGGAACGAATTGCAGATACAATCATATCGGTACGCGATAATTTTGTGGAACAAATCCGGAGTATCCAGCGACGTATCCAAGACACAATTGACGCAATTTTTGCCCGCATTCGCAATTACCTCAACTCCTTAGAGCGTCCGGAACTGAACTATGATGGTATTAAACGGGATGTACGCAAATTGTTTGAAGATCCGCAAGCTGGGTTTGAAGCATTGCGCGATCGCCTATCTGCTTTCAATCGCGATACTTTAGTTGCCATCTTAAGTTCTCGCGAGGATATCTCCCAGGAAGATGCTAACCGCATCATCGACCAAATTGAACGAGCGCGTAACAGCGTTTTACACCGGGCTGAACGCATCCAACAAGAAGCACAGCGACGCTTGGAAGAAGTGAAGCACCAAGCCCAACGTCAAGCCGAAGAAACCCGCAAAGCAGCAGCATCAGCAGCTTGGTGGTTGTTTGCCACAGCGATCGTCTCTGGGATATTTTCGGCAGTAGCAGGAGCGATCGCAGCTGTTGTTGTATTGTAGGTTAATTCAGTTGTGAAAAGTTGTCTCCGCTAAGATAGTTTTGGCCTCTCGTAATGAGAGGCTTTTTTATTTGTTGTTTGTTGGTTGTTGGTGGTTGCTTGTTTCAATGAAGCGTAACTCTCCTGGTGTTTCCTGAGATTGGTAAGGGCGATCGCACTCTATAAGGTCGTGCATGAGTGCAAGCTATGTTTGCATACATTTTTGTAGCCAAATCCTTGTAGAGACGTAGCATTGCTACATCTCTACGTGGAAAGGATTTTCATCGCTGGAGGTGAACTCTTAGTTCATGAACCACTAACTCCAGAGCAAAAGTTATAAAATTGAAATGGGGTAAGCTTCAGCAAGTAAAAGCAATACAACTGCTTTTTGAGTATGCTGGAACAGGCAGCAAAGTGGCTGTTTGATCTACTACCTGAGAAAAGCGGATCTCTATAAGTTGATACTAAGGGCTAGGGTTGAGTTTTCATAATGCTGGTGCGAGCGAAAGTGTAGTCAAGGAAGCAACAAACAGCAACTATCGTCTCAACTATTCCAAATTTGGAATAGAAATTTTCTCTTGGTGTTTTAACAGGAATTTCCATGAGCCATACTACCATTCTGGAACCACTTGCAGAAGAACAGTGGTTTATTGATAGCCCCGACTTGCGACAATTCGTAGCCGTAGCTACTGACATTAACTATCGCACAAGTAGTGGCGATCGCGCGGAAACTCTCAATGCGCTTGAACCCTATTTCAGTCAACTGCTAAAAAAACAGGGTTGGCTACCAGAGCGTTTTTTGCAACCGAATCCCGACAGTAGAATCGGAGGTGAAATTGGTCAATGGTTGCTGTATCGTTCCCAGGATCGTTCTTTGACTATTTTTAGTTTGGTAATTCCTCCTAGTTCAACCACTCCTGTTCTGGATCATTTAGCTTGGGGACTAGTTGGTTTGTATAAAGGTAAACAAGAAGACACAGTGTACCGCCGTGTGGATAAAGGCGATGTAGAAGGGTGCGCCAAATTAGAAATCGTTGAAACACGCCAACTCAGGGTCGGTGATATTTACAGACTTTTGCCTCCAGATGGCGACATCCATGCAGTCAAGACAACAACAATATTTGCACCTTCAGTATCCATTCATGTCATTGGTAACGATACTGGCTGCATCTTGAGACATCAGTTTAACCCAGAACAGGAAAGCGTGCGTTCTTTTCGCTCCGGATACTCTAATGCATTCTGCAAGGAATAAGTGAGTTCGTGTGAATAAACGTAACTTTGCGTTATGGCTGTTAGTGGTTAGTGGTTAGTAGTTAGTGGTTAGTGGTTAGTGGTTAGTAGTTCGTAGGCAGATATCAGTCTAACCAAAAATCTAAAAACCTTCTGCCAAGTCATTTGTTACAACAACAAGCCAGTCGCATGCGACTGGCTTTAATATACTGAGTAGATTCTCGTTACCAGGTTCAACCTGGTTAGGACTTACGCATTGACAGAAAATACCAAACATGGGATGTGAATTTCAGCCATTAGAGATTAGTTTTTCGACGCTTTTAAGCGATCGCCAACCATCAAAGGGTAATTCTAAAAAGCCTGAAACAACCAAATTTCGTTAATACACATGATGGTCTATTT